>JAUVCD010000023.1 GCA_030590865.1 Myxococcales bacterium
GAGCGGGCCGCCAACGATGTGGCGCGCGCGCAGCGACGTCGCTACGCTACGCCCCAACGCACGAGTGGCGGAATTGGTAGACGCGCCGGATTTAGGATCCGGTATTGAAAGATGTGGAGGTTCGAGTCCTCTCTCGTGCACCAAAGTGGAATCGCCCCCCTGACCGCCCGCGGGGCGCAAGGGCAGGTTTGGGGGTTGAGCGTCCCAGGTGCGGACGTTGAGAGGCCGACCTCCCGCACGGTCACGGTGATCCCTGCTGGATGACTGGCCGTGCCGAGGTCACTCTTTCTGCGCCTGCGCCAGCTCGTCGAGTAGCTCGTTGGCTCGGTCGCCGCTGAGCTCTAGGAAGTCGGCAAACAGGTTGAGCGTCTCGTCTTCCTCGTCCGTCACTTCTTCGTCAGCAAAGGCCACCACCGCAGCGAGCACGAAAGCCGCCTCCGTGGCCGTCTCATCCTTCTTCAACACCCCGGCGATACGCTCCAGGCAGACCTTCTCGCCATCCTTGTCGAGCCGTGCAGCACAGCCGGCAGCCAGCTCTTGGATCTGGGCGGTGCGCATGACACCGGCGGTGAGCTCCCGTACCGCGCCACGCAAGACCTCGAGCTCCTCCTTGTTGACCGCGCCATCGGAGGCGAGCATCAGGAACATGCCCTCGAAGGTGGCGTCGAAGAGCGCCATGGCCTCCGGATCGCCTGCCAAGGGATGGCCCTGTTGCTTGGCCGCAGCCGGCCCGGACAGGATGATCGAAGGCGCACCGCCCTTTTCGAGCATGCGTTCCCGGAGCGCGGCAATGGCATCGGTGTTGATCTTGATCATGTTGCATCTCTTAGAACGACCAGCGCGCGGCGCCAAGAGGCGCCGGTGACCTGATCAGCACGACTACTTCACCCACTTGCGCGCCCTGATCTCGGCGAGCAGTTGGGTCACGAATTCATCGAAAGGAAGGCGTTGTTGCTGTTTCTGCATGGTGTAGCGACGCACCGTAACCACGCCGTCGCTTTGCTCTTGGTTGCCCACGATCAGCAGAATCGGAATCTTGCGCGTGGTATTGCGCCGAATGCGCTTGTTGAACGAGTCGTTACCGTCGTCGGTCTCCACTCGAACGAAGCTCTCGAATAGACGCTTGCGAATGGTCTCGGCGTATTCATGTTGGTCCGTCGAAACGGGGATGATGCAAACCTGGACCGGCGCGATCCAAGTCGGGAATGCCCCTCCAAAGTGATCAATCAGGAAGGCCACGAAACGCTCGTGGGTCCCTAGCGGCGCTCGGTGAATCACGAAGGGGCGGTGGGCGTGGCCGTCCTTGCCGGTGAAGGTGAGGTCGAACCGGTCCTCCTGGGCCGCCATGGGATCCATCTGATTGGTGCTGGCCGTTTCTTCACGGCCGACCACGTTCTTCACCTGGACATCCACCTTCGGTCCGTAGAAGGCCGCTTCGCCGCGCACCGCCTCGTAGTCCAGACCCATCTCGTCCATGGCCTCGATACAAATGGTCTCCGCCCGTTTCCATAGATCGGGCCGGGGAATGAACTTCTCCGAGCTCTCATCAGAGAGCGACAGGCGCATGTGCCAGCCTGAGAACTCGAGCAGTCGGTAGTAATCGAGGTGCAGCTCCATCACCCGCTTGAATTCCTCTTTGGCCTGTTCTTCAGGAACGTAGATGTGGGCATCGTTCATCGTCATGCCCCGCACCCGCAGAAGACCCGCGAGCTCGCCTGACTTCTCGTAGCGATAGTCGTGGCCGTGTTCCGAGAGCCGCAGCGGCAAGTCGCGGTATGAGTGGGGTCGAGCGCTGAAGATCTTGTGGTGATGGGGACAGTTCATCGGGCGCAGATAGAAGACGTCCTTGCTCACCTCTTCGCCCTGCGCGTCTTTCTCCACCAGGGTCATGGGTGGAAACATCGAGTCGGCGTAATAGGGCAAATGCCCTGAGCGGTAGTAGAGTTCTTCGCGCGCGATATCGGGAGTAGAGACGCGCTTGTAGCCGTACTGAAACTCGAAATCACGAGCGAGTTGCTCGAGCTGCTCGCGGAGCACGGTGCCGTTGGGCAACCATAGCGGCAACCCGACGCCCACCTCCTCGTCGATGTGAAATAGGTCGAGATCGGCACCGAGCTTCCGGTGATCCCGTGCCTTGGCTAACTCCCGCAGGCGAACGAATTCCTTCAGCTCCCCCTTGGTCTGGAACGCCAGACCATAGATGCGGGTGAGCATCTTGTTCTTTTCCGAGCCGCGCCAATAAGCCCCGGCAATGCTGTCGAGCTTGAACGCCACCTTCTGAAGCTTGCGGGTCGAGGCCACATGAGGCCCCTCGCAGACGTCGGTGAACTCCCCATGACTATAAAAGGAAATCGTGGGCGTATCACTCTGCTCGAGCTCGCGAACCAATTCGAGTTTGAAGGGCTCGTCCATCTCGGCGATCCGCTCCGTGGCTGCCGCTGCGTCCATGTCCTCCCGCACGAAGTCGTGACCGGTGGAGAGGATGCGCCGCATCGCCTTTTCGATCTTCGGCAACGCTTCGGCCGCCAGGCTCACGGGCAAGTCGAAGTCGTAATAGAAGCCGTTGTCGATCGGCGGGCCAAAGCCGAGCTTGGTCCCTGGGTAGAGCTGTCGAACGGCATCGGCCATGATGTGAGCCAGCGAATGACGGAGGCGGTAGAGGGCGAGCTCTTCGTCCGACAAGTGGCTGACTTTCTCGGCGATCTGCTGGTCTTCCATGGTCGTTTCCTGCCCCCAAGATGCCTGGGAACGTGGTCCCAGGCTGGTGTCAAAAGCTTGTAGGAGCAGGGGTTACCCCTGCTAGGTGTCGATCGATCGCACCGTCCCGGGCGGGCATGAACCCCGCCCGCACTTTGCGGGCTACGCGAAGAGCGGCAGCATACGCCACGCTCCTGGGCTGATCCAGGTGGGCGTGAGCCAGGTCAGCAGCCAAGAGCCGGTTGCCGGCACTAGGAAAACCTGTGAGACCGGATCAGTCGTCCATCCGATCGGGTGGCGGCGCCACCACCATGCCTTCCAAAACCGACGCATCAGCACCTGAGAAGAAAGCCAGCCTGGTCGAGAGCATCAAGCTGCTGGTCGGCGGCGTCCCGGCGCGCAAGCCGGTGCGAGACTGACCCATCCCAAGGACGCCGCCGAATCGACGGGAAGACCTCCGCTTCGTTAAGCACATCCATAATCGGCCAAGCCGATGACAGGCGCTCACCTCCATAGCCGCGGCAGCACCAAAACCAGATGAGCGACTACCTGGGTCGGTGCTCCAAAAACGGTGTATCCTACCGGACGATTGGGGGACCGGGCCCGCACTGGCGTCAGGCTCCTCCTGATTGTTTGTTATGAAGACCCCCGATTCGACCCCCCCCAGCGACCGGGATGGCAAGGCTGACGCAGACGACGCCATCGAGGACGAGCCGAGCAAAGACGAGCAGCGTTTCAACGACCAGCTCATGGACGCGCTCAGTGACCATCCGCCACCATCTGAGGACTCGGCCGCCGACGACGACGGAGACGACGGAGACGACGACGAAGACGCCCCGGCACCTAAGTCAAAGCCGCGCGACACGGCTGACGGCGACGAGGAGAGTGAGGAGGAGACCTTGTCCTCCCCAGGCACCGCCGAGCAACAACCGGTGATTCTCGACAGCCTCCGAGGGGACATCGAGCTCTACGACAGCCTCGACGACGATGCCCCGGACAGCATCTCTCTGGAGACCATCTCCGCCGCGGCCTTAGAGTCCTATGACGAGTACGGCGATGACGCCGACGACGAGTCGGACGACCAATGGGCCGAAGACTCACTCGATGGAATGGACCCAACGCCGAGTGAGCCACCCAGCCTGCGCTCCCTGGCGCTCCACCTCCCCAAGCCAGACCCTGTGCCCAAGCTGGCCCCCTCGGTCGACGACGAGATTTTCGGAGCCGACGGCCCTGATCCCTACAACGCACTGAGCGAGTCCCTCCGGCCTCCGCCAGTGATGAAGTCGGCGCCCCAGCTCATCAGAGATGACGAAGACGATGATGACCCGCCGGAACCCAAGGAGAAGGACGACGATGACGAGGCCGTCGTGCCGCTGCGCCGCCGTCGCCCAGCGAGCAGCGACAAGAACCGCAAGGCTCGGGGCCAATGGGTACAGAAGAGGTCACAGGGGCGCCGCAAGCGCGACCATCGACCCCTGGTGTGGCCCTGTATCGCCTTCTTCTGCCTTGGCGTGGTCGCCACGCGGATCGGACAGCGCCTGTCGGCCTCCGCTGGCTCTCAGCCCGTGGCCGCAGGCCCGGACCGTCCGGGCGAGCACGCTGGCCAGGGGCCGGACGAGCACGGCCCGACGAGTCCGGGCGAGCAGCCCCCGGCTCACGAAGCGATCCCCTCGGCGGAGCCCACCGGTACCGAGCCGGGCGAAACGACCCCGGCCACTGGAACAGACGGGTCTCCTTGGCCTCTGCCAGACCCTGCTGCCGATGGCGAGCCAACCTCCGATGGACCGAGCGACAGCTCCGCAGCGCCGACCGCAAGCGCACCAGAACCACCCGCCTCAGCTGACGAGGGCGCCCCTGCCGACACTCCGCCAGGTGAGGCACCGCCCTTCAACACCGCCGCCGCAGCAGCCAGCCTGGGAGCCGCCGCTGCGAATGCCGCCAGCTGTGCCAACGGAGAGCACAAGGGCTCAGCCAGGGTGGCCGTCACCTTCGCTCCAAGCGGACGATCCACCGTCGCGATCGTCGAGAGCGGCTCGCTGCTCGGCACCCCGGTAGCGAGCTGCATCGCTGGCATGATGCGCAATACCCAGGTGCCGGCCTTCAGCGGCGGTCCCGTCACGGTGCGCAAGAAGGTGCGGATCCGCTGAGCGGGGAACGCCTTGCCGCCTTCCCTGCGAACCGGCTTTGTCACCAAACCGAGCGGGCAACCTGCTGCTGAACACCGAGGTGTTCTTGTCCAGGAGCTGCACACCCAGGGCTGAGAGGATGCAGAAGCTGAACGCTTTGCCGTCACCCTCGACCACCGTTCGGCTACATAAGCGGTGGCACACGCCGTGCTTCACAGAGTGGGGCGCGAGTGGAGAGCAAGCGGATGAGAACGGGCGGTGGGTCGAGGCGCTCGCGGCGCCGTCGAGAAGAACCCGACAGGGAACGCTCGCCGTTGTAGAATAACTACTTAGATCCCTTCTTGATGGGATCGTGACGCGGGAGGAAGTGCCATGCATCGGATCCAGCGCGTGGTTGTAGGGGTCGTTGTAGCTCTGTTGGCGGTGGTGCTGGCGAGCGGCGCTGGCTGTGGACGGAGCGACGATGTCCGCGGCGATCAAGGGGACACCACAGTCGGCGGGGCTGGAGGCTTCGGAGGCTTCGGAGGCTTCGGCGGCGTCGCTGGAGGCGGCGTCGGTGGCGACATCACCGAGTTTGAGCCCTGCGTCGAGGTGAACGAAGCGGCGACCCTCACACCGGTGTCGATGTTCATCGCCGTCGACATCTCTGGGTCGATGAACGACAACGACAAGTGGACCGACACCCAAGCGGCCTTCATCGCCTTCTTCCAAGATGCGGGGGCGGGCTCGCTGCAAGTGGCGCTACGCTTCTGGCCCGACGAGGGATGTGAGGAGCAGACCTGCGACGTGGCGGTTTGCGCTACGCCTCAGGTGCCCCTCGGCCAGTTGGCCGACACCAACCATCAGCAGGCCCTCATCGACGAGTTCAACGCCAAGTCCCCGTTCGGAAGCACCCCCACGTCAGCGGCGCTCGAGGGTGCCGCCCAATGGGCCCACGACCGGGTCCAGCAAACCGGTGGCAATGAGAAGGTGGTCATCCTCTTGGTGACCGACGGCGAAGCGACCACCTGCAACGACGACATCAACTACATCTCCCAGGTGGCGGCTGATGCCCTGGCCACGGACGATGTGCTCACCTATGCGATCGGGCTCCAGGGCTCGGCCGAGGCCGACATGAACGCCATCGCGCTGGCCGGCGGCACCACCGAAGGGATCTTCATCGGCAGCGGCACCGCCCAGCAGGACCTGCTGGACGCGCTACTCGCCATCGCGGGCGACGCGGTCGACTGCAGCTTCCCTGTGCCTTCGCCCCAGAACCCGGATGAGGAGCTCGATCCCCGGCAAGTGCGGGTCGAGTTCACCGATGGGGATAACAACACGGTCCTGATTCCCCACGTCGACGATGCCTCGGCCTGCGGCTCCGCCGGCGGCTGGTACTACGACGATCCGGTCGCCCCGACGACGATCACCCTGTGCCCGAGCACCTGCTCCGAGGTGCAAGGGGACGTCGATGCCCAGATGGACATCGCGCTCGGCTGCGAGTGCGAAACCGACGACGATTGTCCGGGGATCCAGATCTGCGTCGACCACCACTGCCAGGATCCTTGTCTCGATGACGATGATTGCCCAGGCGACCTGATTTGTGACGTCGACACAGGCCTCTGCGTGCCACCACCGGAGGACAATGGCTGCAAGACCGACGCGGACTGCGCGCCTGGATTCATCTGCCATGTCGAGAGCGGCGTCTGCGTCCCCGAGCCAGGGAATCCCTGCGTGGTCGACAGCGACTGTCCCCCAGAACTGCTGCTAGCCGGCGGCCATTGCGTAGGTGGTCAGTGCACCTATGGTGACGACGTCGTGGTGGGGCCCTTTGAGGCCGTCCAGGGCGGAGCCTTCAATTGCGCAGCACCGGCGGTCCACCGCTCCCGCGCAGTTGGCACGTGGCTCACGGCGCTAGTAGGGTTGGCTCTGTTGTTGGTCCGCCGTCGGCGCACAGCCTGAAAGGCCCATGAACATGCGTGGTCACTCGCTCTTCATAGCCCTAGGTGTACTCTTCGTCTTGTCCGGGCTCGCCACCGAAAGCCGCGCGCAGCCGCGCCCGCGTGAGCCCATCGACGTGGAACGTTTCAAGCCCGCCGTCACCCATGACGGCTTCGTGACCGCCGAGGGCTCAGGCGTCCGTCCAACCGCTGACCGGTGGGAGTTCGGGTTGTTCCTCAACTACTCGTTCAACCCGCTGATTGTGGTGAACCAAGACAACGAGGTGGTCGACAAGTTCGTCAGCGGCCGGCTCGGCTTCGATGCGATGGCCTCGGTCACCCTGTGGGAGCCGCTCGCCGTGGGTCTCGGTTTGCCCTTCTTTCTCGCTCAGACGGGCGATCAGGACCCTTCGTTTGGCGGGCTAGGTGACCTGCGCATCGTCCCCAAGTTTCGCATCCTCGACGACCGCGAGCTGTTCGGCCTAGCCCTGGTGGCCGAGCTCCGGGTGCCGACCCATGTCGGCGACTTCTCAGGCGGGGCCCGCAACGTGGTCTTCGTGCCCCGACTGGCGGCGGATCACCGCTTTGGAGGCTCGGGCTTCCGACTCGGCGCCAACGCCGGCGCCGCACTGCGTGAGAAGACCGAGTTCGAGAACGTCAATGCCCTCAGTGAGTTCGTCTACGCCGGCGCCGCCAGCTATCGCATCGGCGGCTGGGACGGCATGGTCGCCATTGGCGCCGAGGTCAACGGCGGCGTGGGATTGACCGCCGTCGACTTGGAAGAGCTGCCCCTGGAGGGAGTCTTGTTTGCCAAGATCAACCCCTCCGACGAGTGGGAGATCAGCTTCGGTCCAGGCATGGGTATCGTCCCCGGCTATGGCATTCCAACCTTCCGCGCTTTCGCCGGACTGCGCTACCGGCCGACGAGCAACGACCGGGACCACGACGGCATCCCAGACGACGACGACCAGTGTCCCGATACGCCTGAGGACCGGGATGGTGTCGAAGACTCAGACGGCTGCCCAGAGCATGACGAGGTGGCTGACGACGACCAAGACGGCATCCCCAACCTGGAAGACGAATGTCCGGATCAGAAGGAGACGATCAACGGCATTCAGGACGAGGACGGCTGTCCTGACGGTGGACCCGCCAAGGTCATCCGCAAGGACGACAAGCTGCTCATCTTGGAGAACGTCGAGTTCTCCACCGGCAGCGCCATCATCAGCCCCAGGTCTTATTCGATTCTCAACCAGATCGCGCTGGTCCTGAAGGCCAACCCAGATATCAGGAAGCTGCGGGTCGAAGGCCACACCGATTCGCGGGGTCCCCGAGAAATGAACGTGGTGCTGAGCAAGGCGCGGGCCAATTCGGTTCGGGTCTACCTCATCCGGCAAGGGATCCAGTCGCAACGCCTGTCCTCAGAGGGCTTTGGGCCCGACAAACCGCTGGTGAAGGAAGTCGACGAGGCGAGCCTGCAGAAGAACCGCCGCGTCGAGTTCGTCGTCATCCAGAAGGACTGACCTCACCGCAGTAGGACGAAGAGGGCGCCGCCCACCGCACCGGCGGCGCCCACCCCGCGCCGCACCGTGACCGGCTCACGCAGGAAGATGCCTGCCAGGATGATGGTGAACACCGTCGACATCTGGTTGAGCACCGCGGCCGTCGAGGCGGTGGCCCACTTGAAGCCGCCAAGCCAAAACAGCATGGCCACATAGGAGCCCAGGACCGATGCCGGCACCAGCGTCCACCACGTGGCCGTGGGAATGAAGACCTCGAGGGTCGAGCGCTGGCCGGGCACCAGGGCGATCCACAACAACTGACCTGCTACGCCACCGACCAAACGAATCGTGGTCACCTCGACCAGGCTGCCCCGTTCGAGCAGTGGTTTGGCGATGACGACGCTGATGGCCATCACCACGATGCCGATGATGCCGAACAGCACCCCTGCCCACCGCTCCCGCCGGAGCGCAGGGGTCGCCGCAGGCTTGCTCTCTTGCTCCCCTGCTGCGACGGGAGCGCGGCGACTTTCGGTCGTCGCCACGAGCACGCCCCCCACGACCAGCACGCCTCCGATCACGAAGCTCTGGGACATTTGCTCGCCCAGCACGACGACGCCGAAGGTGACGATGACAGGTGAGTAGGCGCAGTCGACCACCGCCAAGAGGCCGGCGCCCAACCGTCTGAGGGCCATGAAGACCAGCGTATCGGCCACCGCGATGCCCAGCGCTCCACTCAGCAGGAGCACCCACCACTCTTCGGCAGGGCGCTGCCAGTCGATGGTCTGACCCAAGAGGGCCAGGGTCAGCAACAACAGGGTCAAGGCGGCAACGTTCTTGAACAGGTTCATGGCCTGAGGGCTGACGGCCTCAGAGCGCTTGAACAAGATGACGCTAATCGACCAAATGAGCGCCGCCGCCAGTGCACATGCCTGTCCGAGCATCAAGCGCGCTGCTCACTCCGGCTCGGTTTCGGCCTCACCGCTGTCATCGGCTGCAACCGCCTCGACCCCAGCAGGTGGCTCGTCGCCATCGCCGCCAAAGTCTCCGCGCCGGGCGCGTTGGATTCGTTCAATCTCCTGCAGCTCGTAGCGGAGGTAGTCGTTGAAAACGACGAAGGCGTTGTTCGCCTCGATGTTGCCGCTCGCCAGGGCCTCGAAGGACCGTCGCCGCAACCCCTGCAGCCGTTCACGAATGGCCTGGAGCTCGCCGCCTTCCATCTGGTCCGGCGGTGTCTCGTGCTCTTCGTCATAGGTGTGCACGACGCTCGAAAAATCCGCGTAGAGATCGTCGAGCGCCCCTTTGTGCTTGCGCCGCCGCTGGGCCGCCACCGCCAGCACGCCGGACCAGCCAATCAACACGAGGGTGATGAACAGGCTGATGGTGTCGGCCCATTCGAGAATCGCCGGCGGCTCGTCGCGGCGGTAATACTGGGCCGCCCCTGGGTGGAGGGGAAAGCGCAGCTTGTTGGGATCGAACTCCTCGCTCAGCTCGCGCAGCCGCCGCACCTTGCCGCCGAGCTCGAGCTTGTTCTCGAAGACGGCCCGGGTGATCTCCCGGGCCATGCTGTCCGACAGCTCGGCGCTGGCGACGAGCAGCGCATGCACGCCAATGACTCCGGTCGGCTGCTGGGGCTTGCTGCCGAACAGATGCTTGGGGATGACGTGGCTGACGACGAATGGGTATTTGATGCGAATGCCATCCATCACCGGGGCGATGCGCTCCGGATCATCGAGGCTGAGCAGCTTGGCGCCAGGGGCCTTGAGCATCCGTGCGACCGACTTGGACTCGATGCTGCCCAGAATGCAGACCGCATCGATCTCGTGGGCGAGGAAGGCCTTGGAGATCGTCCGATGTGAATCGTTGATCAGCGTGACCTCGCCCTCGTCGAAGGCGTAGTGCCCCATCAACCGGCGGGCCACCGTGTTGGTCCCACTACCCGCGGGGCCGATTCCAATCCTGCGCCCCCTGAACCCCGGCACGTCGGTGATGCCGCCGTCCTCCCAGATGATCATGTAGAGGTACAGCTCGTAGAGGGGGACGAGCGTGCGAACGTTGCCGTCTCCCTCCGAGTCACTGAAGGCGACGGCCAGCTCAGCATCGCCGTTGAGCACCGTCTGCAGGCTGTTGCGCTTGCCCTCACCCTCGACCACGCTGACCCGCACACCGGGAACGTGTCCGTTCATGGTGTCGGCCAGCGCCGTGCCGAGGCGATAGACGACACTGCCCTGGGTGCCGGCCGCGATGCGCAGCGTCTCGGCGCCCTGCCAGTAGCGAGCAGCAACGGCCACCACCAGGCCGATCACCACCAGCAGGCTAACGAGCCAGGCTATGCGCCGCTTCGGCATCGTGGCGCGATGATAGTCGGCCAGGGCCTCGAGGCGACGGCTTTTGCGGGAAAGGTCGCATGAAAATATAATAAATATATTACATTCAAACGATTACAACCTAACGTCAGTCGACCCATGATCGCTTTGTCATGCCTCGACCATCGCGCCACAGGCACTGGAGATGTAAACCACACGAAACCTAGACAGCGGGCAGCCTGGGCACGCTGTTTGCAAACGTCTGTCCTGCTTGTGATTGTGCGCCTGAGGAGGAATCGATGAGGCTTCGCAGACTAGGGACGCTCGCACCACTGCTGCTGGCGGTTGCGGCTTGCAGCGGGACCGGAGGGGTCACCCCCGGAACGATCGGCGAGCTCGGTGAGGGGATCTTCAACTACAGCTGCGTCGATGACGGCGACGCGGTGTGCAACGAGACCAACAGCGTCGACACCCAGAAAGTCGAGACCGACCTGGGCATCAATGGCGAGCTGCCCACCGCAGTGGCCGTCGGTGCCCGCTTCGACATCCAGTACTTCGGCCACGTCACCGCCGACGACGGCCAGGTGTTGTTGCTCGACGTGGTGCCGGCGCGCTCTGAAGACGTGCACACCATGGGTGGCTTCATCATCACCAGCCCTGGTCGCTTCGCCTTTCTCGCCCGCAGCCCAAAGGGCATCGTGGCCGACTTCACCCACCTCGAAGCTATCGTTCCCTCAGATCTGGACCTCTGGAAGGACGAGCTCCAGGTGAACAGCTTCGAGCTGATGGAAGGAGGGGAAGCCAACCTGGCGGTGGTGCCTAACGATGATACGGGCATCGCCCTGGCCGGCGCGCTGCCTTACACCTGGGAGAGCTCGGACGAACAGGTGATCGTCGTCGGACCGGCAGGGACCACGGGCACACCTTCAGGGGGCATCGAGCTCAACGACGATGAGGTCCGCATTGTCGCCCTTGGCGCCGGTGAGGCACAGCTCACCGTGGCCCGGGATGACCTATCCAAACAGGTCACCATCACCGTGATCCCGGAGGTGACGCCATGATGCGCCTGACCTGCCTGACCACCGTGCTCGCCCTCAGCTCACTGGTCGGCTGCACTGACGAATACTCAATCGACTTCCGCTACCTGACCATGGCTCCCTCCGAGGTGGTCATCGACAGCGACCAGATGACGGTCCCCGAGGGCATCGCGGTCGGTGTCGAGGCCATCGCAGTCGAAAATGGAGACCGCGTTGGATCCATCATCGACTTTGTACCGGTACGGCCGGGGATCATCGGCATCGACCAGGGCCTGGAGGAGCGAACCTTCGTGATCTATGGCATCGCTGCCGGCGCCACGAGCATCGACCTCTATTTCGACAACGAGCGGGTCGGCGAGATGCCTGCCGAAGTGATACCCCAGGACGCAAGCCAGTGACCGCTGCGACAGGCTGTCGCAGCGCCTCCGGGCGAGCTACTATCATGATGACCTCGAAGTAGTCTCGCCTGGTTGGGGTCGGGTCCAGGCGACAGCTGTCCGGGACCATCATGATCCGGAGCCACCACCTCGCCGCCACGGCCACCCTGACCCTCGCCTTGCTCGCCCCTGGCGACGCTGCAGGCTTTCAGCAACCTGATCACTTGACCGGTGCGGGACTCGAGCTCGCCAGCGGCGGGCATGCCCGCCTGGTCGGGACCGTGTCGACCAGCCGTCCGCGGACCGCCCAGCGGCAATGGCAGCTGTTCCGCGCAGACGTGGGTGGCCACTGGACCGCGATCTGGGACGAGGCCACTGGCGTGCCGAGGCGCATCATGGGGACCGGCATCGCGGCACCCCAGGCTAACCCGTCAAAGACGGCCGCCGCAGACTTCGCCGACGATTTCCTAGAACGACACCTCGCCTTGCTGGCCCCGGGAGCCACCCCAACCGACTTCGTGTTGGTAAGCAACGTCCAACACCGCGGGTTACGCACGGTGGCCTATCAACAGCATCACCGTGGGCTGCTGGTGCTCGGCGGCCAGGTGAGCTTCCGGTTCAAGAACGACCGGCTGATGCTCATCGCCTCGGAAGCCATCCCGATGGTCGCCGGTACCGCCCCTACGACCAGCATCGCACCGAAGAAGGCGCAATCCCGTGCCGAGACGTGGCTGAGCACCGGCGCTGCCACGGCCGCGGCAACCGCCGGGGTCGAAGGGCCTTTCATCCTCCCCATCGTCGCGCCGGCACAGGTGGTGAGCACGCCGGTCGTGCTGCGGGTCACCGTTGATACCACCGGCCCGCTAGGCCGTTGGGCCGTCTACCTAGACGCCACCAGCGGGCGCCCTGTCGCCCGTGAGCAGACCCTCCGCTTTGCCGAGGGCGCGGTGCTCTACAATGCTCCCATTCGCTACCCGCTCAGCGATCGACAGGACTATCCGGCAAAGCTCGCCTCGCTCACCGTGGCCGGCAGCGTGGCCACCACCGATGACGACGGCATGGTGACCTTTGCCGACGGTGGGCCGGTATCGGTCGTCACCAAGTCCCAAGGCACAGGCGTCTACGTCACCAGCGACACCGGGCCTGATGCCCAGGCGACGTTCTCCCTCGAGCCAGGCGGCAGCATCACCTGGAATGCCGCGACCGAACCGCTCATCGACGCCCAGCTCAGCGCCTTCATCCACGCCCGGGCGGCCAAGGACTTTGCCGCCGAGCTGGCCCCGACCATGAGCTGGCTCAGCAGCTCGCTGTCGGTGAACGTCAACATCGACGACAGCTGCAACGCTTTCTACAACGGCAGCTCGATCAACTTCCTCCGAGCCAGTCAGCAGTGCGAGAACACCGCCCGCCTGGCCGACGTGGTCTATCACGAGTTCGGCCACGGCTTTCACCATCACGCCATCATCTTAGGCGCCGGACAATTCGAGCCCGCCTTGAGCGAGGGTCTGAGCGACTATTTCGCGGCCACCATCACCGGGGATCCCAAGACCGCTCCGGGCTTCTACTACTCCGCCGCTCCGCTCCGGGACATCGATCCAGACAACGGCGAATTCGAGTGGCCCTTCGACATTCACTACGATCCCCACCAAACAGGGCTGATCATCGCGGGTGCCCTGTGGGATCTGCGCAAGCTCTTGGTCACCGAACACGGACCAGAGGCCGGCGCGGCGCTCACCAATCAACTCTACGCTCAGGCCATCCAGACCGCAGCGGACATCCCGTCGATGTACGCCGAGATCTTGGCGGCAGACGACGACGACGGAAACCTCGAAAATGGCACCCCTAACGTCTGCGAGATCATCGAAGCTTTCGCCAGGCACGGCTTGCGCTTCACCTCCGCCGAGGTGACGCCATTGGCCGTCGAGCCTCCTACCGCCACGGGCTATGAGGTAGCGGTGACGGTCGCGGGCCTGTTCGATCAGTGCCCAGGTGACGTCATCGAGAGCGCCAAGATCCGCTGGCGCCTGCGCCGCAACCCCAACCAGCTCGACACGGTCACCATGGAGGGCGGCCCCACCGAGTTTGCTGGCCTAATCCCCGAGCAAACCGAGGGCGACGTGATCCTCTACCGAGTGGATCTGGGGCTGGCCATCGGCGCAACTCAGTCGTTCCCCGAAAACCCGGCCGATCCGATGTACGAGTTCTTCGCCGGTGAAGTGGTCGAGATCTACTGCGCCGACTTCGAGACCGACCCATTCATCGATGGCTGGACCCATGGTCTGTTATCGAGCTCCTACGGCGAACAGGTCGATGATTGGGAATGGGGCCCCCCTCTGGGCACCGCACGAAACGGTGATCCCACCGAAGCCTACAGCGGCGTCAACGTGGTGGGCACCGATCTGGGGCACGAGAGCCAAGACGGGTTCTATCTGCCCAAAGCGATCAGCTATCTCGACAGCCCGCGAATCGATGTCAGCGAGGCCAACGACCCGCGGCTCCACTACCAGCGGTGGCTTCAGGTCGAGGACGGTCACTTCGACACCGCCAGAATCTACGTCAATGGCGAGCCGCTCTGGGAGAGCTACGGCTCACCGAGCGAGCCCGCCACGACCCACCACACGGACCGCGAATGGCGCTTCCAGGACATCGATCTGCGCCCTTACATCGATGCAGACGGCACCGTTCAAATCCGTTTCGAGCTCGAGGCCGACAGCAACAGCATCCAGCGCGGCGGTTGGACCCTCGACGACGTCTGTATCGTCGACTTCTTGGGCGCCATCCCTGGGACCCACGAGTGCGGCAATGGCACCCTCGAGATGGGCGAGCAATGCGACGACGGCAACGTCCTGGCAGGTGACGGCTGTGGCTCGCACTGCATGATCGAAGCAGAGCCGGAGGTCGAGCCCCCGCCCTCGCCGCCAGCCGAGGACGGGGGCTGCGGCTGCCGCCTGGTGGGACCACTGGACCAGGGCCGCTGGACGTTGCTCGGGTTGCTGGGCGTGGCCGCCATGGCAGCGAACCGCCGGCGCAGGCGCGGCTAGGCGGGACTGGCGTCGGGATCGGCCTCGCTCGGCTCGTCCTCTGGCGCCTCTGACAGCGGCTTGCCAAGCAAACGCAGCGCCAACAGGGCGGCCGCTGCTCCGAGACCCAAGCAGATCCAGGGATTGAGGCCGTAGCCTGCCGGCAAGGTCCCGCAGGCCACCGATATGACCCCGATGACCAGCGCATAGGGTAGCTGGGTGCGCACGTGGTCGAGCAGTTTGCAGCCGCTGCCGATGCTCGACAGCACGGTGGTGTCCGAGATGGGCGAGCAATGGTCGCCGAAACAAGCACCGGCCAGCACGCTCCCGCTAGCCGCCAGCGGGATCATCATGTCGTCAGGCGACAGCTCGAAGGCCAGCGGGACGACCATCGGCATCATGATCCCCATGGTGGTGTAGGACGAGCCCACGGCGAAGGAGATGACCGCGCCGACCAGGAACGTGATGGTGGGCAAGAGCGGCGCCGGCAGGGCAGTCCGCAGCACGCTCACCAGATACTGGGGCGTGTTGAGCTCTTTCATCGCCGCGCTCAGGCTCCAGGCCAGCAGCAAGACGACCATGGCCTCGAACATCAGCTTCATTCCGCCAATGGCGGCCTCGGTCGACTCTTTGAGCTTCAACGACCGGGTGGCCACCGTCAGCAGAAAAGCCGTCGAGAGTGCACAGAACGAGCCGTAGACAATGGACCCGTACCCATCGGATTGCTCGAGCACTTTGAACAGCGGCGCCCCGGCAGGCGCTTTGGCCTGACCGCTGAGCCAGAGCATCGCCATGGTCACACCGACCAGCACGAGGATGGGCGTCACCGCCACCCACGCCGGGGCCTTGCCCTGGATCTGAGTGTCGGCGCCTGGTGGGTCCGCTTTCTCTTGCTGCGCCGCCCGAACCCGCCGCATGGCTCCGAAGTCCCGTCCTGAGATGGCCACCATGCCGACAAAGGCCATGGCGAGCACCGGATAGAAGCGATAGGGCCAACCGGCGACGAAGAAACCATAGGCCTCGATGTCGACCTTGGCGGTCTTGAGCCCCTCTTCGATGACCCCAACCTCGAAGCCAACCCAGGTGCTGATCAAGGCGAGCGAGGCCACCGGCGCGGCGGTCGAGTCGACGATATAGGCCAGCTTGGCGCGGGACACTTTGTACCGGTCGCAGAGCGGGCCCATCGAGCTGCCGACGATCATGCAGTTGGCGTAGTCGTCGAAGAAGACGATGAGCCCAGCGAGCCAGCTGAGCACCTGGACCGACCGCGGTGATTTCGCCCGTCGCGCCAGGGCCTCCACCAGCGACCGGGTGCCGCCACTTCTGCCGATGACGCCCACCATGGCGCCAATCATGACGGTGAACAGAATCGTCTTGGCGTGGTCGACGTCGGCGATGGCACCCACCACGGTCTTGTCGAGCGAGTGGGCCACCCCACCGATCACGTCGCCGTCGAGATGGATGATGCCGGCCAGGGCCACGGCGCTGAACAGGGACACGATGACGTTGCGCGTGAGCACCGCCAGCGCGATCGCAACCGCCGCAGGGGCGAGAGACAGGACACCGTGATCCATGGGCGCGGCGATTCAAACAACACGTGTGGGCGCAGAAGGCAAGCCCGGTCGGGCACGCTCCACGCTCCCCCCCCTCTGACAAGATAGTTGTCGCTTCCGCTTCCTCCCCGTGCACGCGCTCGAGAACGACCCCGAGCCCATTCCGAGCCCGGTGGTTTGGTCTAGGTCGGGGTCGGAAGGGTGAGGGAAGCGGGGGCGTGAGGGGGGGGCGTGCACGGGGGGAAAGGGGGCTCGTGAGCGCAGCGAGCGATGCTCACCTTGGCCAACAGGGTTTGCGCCATGCTGACCGGGCTCATCCGGCACTGCAGCCGGTAGGCCCACAGGCCGCAGCAGAGCCCAGGCGGGCTGCCGGCTGGCGGTCTGCAGCCCGCAGGACGTCAGTTGCTTAGCTTGAAGAGCATGGCCCCGATGCGCCGGAGCTTCTCTTGTTGTTCGACGCTGCCTGAGAGCGAGACACAGTCGAGCACTGCGCAGCACTCGCCCGCTGAGCCGAGCGCCGTCAAGAGATTACTCTTGCCCACCACAGTCCCCTTCTTGGAGCACCCCTCGGCGATGTTGCACACCACCGAGTCAGACGCCCGCAACCCTTGGTCGCGCAAGTGAGACCTCCCGCGGGGAAACCCCACACGGGAGAACCACCGGTTCACCTCCACAGCGAGCCGGTAACAATCGAGCTTCTCGTAATCGAATGCGTGCTTCATCTGGCCTCCATCGGTCCAGCAACTACGACCTCCGTTGCCCCGAGATTCGAGAGAAACGAGAATCGAGTCCGAGAGCCGAGCCTGTCGAGCCGCGAGAACCGAGAGCCGAGAATCGATCTTGTCGAGCATCGAGCTTGCCGAGCATCGAGCCCATCGAGCCCCGAGAATCGAGAGCTCGGAAGCGTGAGGGAAGCGGGGTCGTTCGGGGGGGCGTGCTCGTGGGGGAAGGGGTCGCGGTAATCGAGCTCCCCGAGCCCCGAGCCCCGAATGCGAATCTGAGCACCGCACGACAGTAAGAGGTGTCCCTACCGACCACCGATCAAGGCTGCACAGACAGCGGGCTCGCCAGTGTGCCGACACTGGACCGCCACAAGCTGTCCGTGTAGGGAAACCCATGCGCCTGCGACCCATCTACTCGGTATTGCTCGCAGCAGCCTGCACCCTGATCGTCGCCAGCCTCAGCGTCACCGCTTACGCCCAGCCCGGTGAGGCCAGCGCAACGCCGGCCGCCAGCGCCGTCGCGTCAGGGGAGCCGGCCACCGGCACGACGCCCGACGCTGCCGCCGCCTCCGCCGAGGGAGCGGACGAGCATGCCGAGGAGCCGTCGCTCTTAGGTCGCTTCAACGTTCAGATGTTGAAGCTGCTCTTCTTCGACGTGACCGGCGGAGCGGTCACCATCGACGCGGTGGACCGGGACGGCAACCCGGTCATCGATCCCAAGACTGGCGCTCAGACCGTGCGAACCATCGAGTTCCCCTTCTTGGTCTTGGTGCTGATGTTGGGAGCCATCTTCTTCACCTTCTGGTACCGGTTCATCAACATCCGGGGGTTCAAGCACGCCATCGACGTCATCCGGGGCAAGTACGACAACCCAGATGACGAAGGCGAGATCTCCCACTTCCGCGCCCTCACCAGCGCGCTCTCGGCCACCGTCGGACTCGGCAACATCGCCGGCGTAGCGGTAGCGATCGTGAAGGGCGGACCAGGCGCGGTGGTCTGGATGATGGTCATCGCCTCCTTCGGCATGACCGCCAAATTCTCGAGCTGCACCTTGGCGCAGATGTACCGCAAGGTGAATGCCGACGGGTCCATCTCCGGCGGGCCGATGTACTACATCGACCTGGGACTCAAGAAGCTCGGCGGCCCCTGGATCCCGCTGGGCAAGGGCCTCGGGATCATGTGGGCCGTCATGGTCATGGGCGCCGCACTAGGCGGCGGAAACATGTTCCAGTCCAACCAAACGGTCGAGGCCCTGACCACGACCTTCGATCTCGGGCCCGATGCAGATTGGGTGATCGGCTTCGGCATGGCCTCCTTCGTCGCCGCCATCATCCTCGGGGGCATCAAGCGCATCGGCGCGGCCACCTCGAAGATCGTCCCGACCATGGTGGGCGTCTACGTCCTCGCCTCGCTGGTGGTCATCGTGCTCAACCTCAGTGAGTTGCCCGCAGCCGTCGCCCTGATGTTCAAGATGGCCTTCAGCCAAAACGCCTTCTTCGGCGGGCTGATGGGGGTCATCGTCACCGGTGTTCAGCGGGCTGCCTTCTCCAACGAAGCAGGGATCGGAAGCGCCGCAGTGGCCCACGCAGCGGCCAAAACCGACGAGCCAGTCCGAGAGGGCATGGTCGCCATGGTGGGCCCCTTCATCGACACCATTTTGGTGTGCTCGATGACGGCCCTAGTGGTGATCATCACCGGCAAGTGGGCCGATCCGACGTTGGTCGGCGGCGAGGGTCTCAAGGGGGCCGCGATTACCGCCGCCGCTTTCGGCACGGTGATGCCCTGGTTCCCCCACGTGCTCAGCGTCTCCATCGCCCTCTTCGCCTATTCGACCATGATCTCCTGGTGCTATTACGGCGAGCGTGGCTGGATCTACCTGCTCGACCATTTCAACGGTGCCGGGCTCAAGTCGGTCATCGTGTTCCGCATCGTCTTCGTGGCCGCCGTGGTCGTTGGGGCGGTCAACAAGCTCGAGGACGTGCTGGTGTTCTCAGACGTCATGATCCTCTCGATGGCCTTCCCCAACATCATCGGCAGCGTCATTCTGGCACCCAAGGTGCTCCCGCTCGTGCGGGACTATTGGGGGCGCTACACGTCCGGCGCGATGAAGACCTACGCTGAGCTGAAAGCGGCCAACGCCGGCAAAGCAGACTAAGGCCAGGCAAAGACCGGGGGCGGGTCAGGCAGGCTGACCCGTCGACCTCACTTGATAACCCGCAAGTAGGGCGGCAATTTTTTCTTACCGTCCGGGCCGTCCGGGCCGTTCGGGCCGTCCTCGTCCTCATCGCCCCGACCCGAGTCAGGGCTGTCTGGCTGGGCCTCCGCTGCGACAGCCGGCTCCTCGTCCGAGCCTGGCCCATCATCCACCTGTCGCTCCTCGGCGGCCTCCGCTGCCGGCTCAGCCTCCGGCTTGGCCCGCGACTTGGCCCGCGACGTCTTGCGCTTCGATGGCACCACCGAGAGCTGAGGTCGGGGGGGGTGCGCTGCCAGCTCGGCGGGCACGTCGTCAGGCCAAACCATGCCCCGCCCCTCTTCACCCACCAGCGCATAGACCGCCGTCCAGGGCAGGTGGCACCAGAAGGGCGTGCGGTTGAACGAGAGGGTGCACGACAGTCCGTCATCCTCGACCTTCAGATCCGGGATCGGCACAGCCATGTTCATGCCAACCTGCAAGACCAGCTGGGATTGTTTCCGCAACCAACTAGGAACGATCACACCGTCTCGACGCGGGTCGAGGTGAGCAAACAGGCTCGGGCCCTCGAGCAAGGCAAGCGCCACCTCTAACTTTGGCGGCAACCGAGGCGGATCGCTCATGGCCACGGCCCATATCGTGGCGCCGCTGCGATGCCAAGGGGTAGGGCCCCAACACACTAGAACAACTTCAGCTGCCGCTGCGCCCCCTGTGAGTCGGCTACCAGACATTCGCTGTCGTCGTTGTGCACCGAGTTGACTCGCGACGAGGCGGGCTGGCTCGTCAACACCTTCACCGGCGCAGGCTTGAGCAGCTCGCCAGGTTGGTCACCGGTGAGCCAGCTATCAATCCGATCTCGGCCGATCAGGACAGGCATGCGATCGTGGACGGGCTGCACGACCTCGTTGGCCTCGGTGGTGATGATGGTGAAGGTCGTCTTCACCTCCCCGGTCGACGGATCGGTCCAGCCCTCGTAGAGCCCGGCCAGGAGCAGCAGCGATCGGTCCGGCGCATGGAACCAATGAGGCTCCCGGGCCTTCTGTGGCCCGCGCCACTCGTAGAATCCGTCAGCTGGCAACAGGCAGCGGCGCTTCTGGAACGCCTGGCGGAAGGCGGGGCGCTCGGCCACCGTCTCAGCTCGAGCGTTGATCTGACGATAGGCTACCGCTGGGTCCTTCGACCAGCTGTTGATGAGGCCCCAATCCGCCGGGACGACTTCCCGCCTGGCGGTCTGGCTCCGCAAGATCCAGTGCCGCTGGCCCGGCGCGATGTTGTAGCGAGGCCGATAGCTGGGCAGCAACTCGGGGTCGATGACCGCCTCGAGGGAAGCGACCACACTGCCGAAGTGGTGGATCGTGAGAGTGAAACGCCCGCACATTGGGCCACGCCGTCGTGCTCGCCGCCGACCGAAATCAGCCATCCCAGATCATCGGGCCCAAATCATCGGGCCCAGATCATCGGGCCCAGCTCAAAACGTGCCGCGGACGAGCGGGAAGCTCACTTCGGTCTCTTGGGCAACCCCATAGGTCACCATCTCACGAGGGGTGTAGGTGGGCCCGATCCGAACCGCCGGCACACCCATGGCCACCTGGGTGCCCCAACCGGTGGTGTCCAGCCCAATCAGCGCCAGGGGCAAGCCCCGACGGGCACCGCTCTCGACCTCGATGTTGGCGTCGATGCCAGGGGTCGCGCTTGGCTCTTCTTCGCCCGCCCCTTCGCTGGCCTCATCCTCTTCCTCGGTGGGATCGTAAGCGGTAGCGTTCAGCACGGCCACCAGCGTCGGCACGACGAGCGCCATCCCACCAGCGAGCATGTAGAGCGCTGGCTCGGCCGAGCCATCACCGATGGCGTCCTCGACGAAGTAGCCACCGACTGCGCCGCCGCCGGCGCCGACAGCACCGAACACCACGTAGGGCCACCAGTCGTCCACCCCAATGATCGCGGTGGTGATCATCACCAACTCGGCGCCCAGCATGGCGCCGCCGGCGATGCCCTTGCCCGTCGCCGAAACCGCGTTGCTCTCTTCTTGAGCCGCCGCTTGGGCGGGAACGAAGGTCAAGGCGCCTGCTGCGGCCACCGCGCCCAGAGTTCCAATCAAGCGGGAGGTGCGTCGTTGTGAGCTCATCCTCAGTCCCTCTTCAGGTCCACAGGGTAATACACGTTGGTGGCGCCACGCCACAGTCACTGTCAGGTTGCCCTCCCCAGCCTGTCCATTCACCGCCCATGCTCGGTGGCAGGGTCGCCCATCACCGCACGTCGCGGTGACCGAGCGCTTCGCGGAACCGACGCAAACGGGCCTGTACCGCGCCATAGACCGTGTTGGGGGGATAGCTCCCATGGGCGTCCATCTCCCCGGCGGGAATACCAGTGAGCAGCTCGATACCCTCTTCAACGGTGTCGACGGCGTAAATGTGGAACTTCTCGTCCCGAATCGCGTCGACGACGTCCTGACGCAGCATCAATCCGTCCAGATTGCGTGAGGGAAGCAGCACAGCCTGATCTCCTGTCAGGGTCTTGGCCCGACAGATGTCGAAGAACGACTCGATTTTCTCGTTGATGGCCCCCACCGGTTGCACCATCCCGTGTTGATCGACACTGCCGGTAACGGCGAAGCTCTGACGAATGGGCCGGGAGGACAAGGACGATAGCAAGGCGTAGAGCTCGGTGGTGGAGGCGCTGTCGCCATCGATAGCCTCGTAGGTCTGCTCGAACACTAGCGAGGCACCGAAGAGCAAGGGCTCGTATTGGGCGAAGCGGGCCGCCAGAAAGCCTTTGAGGATCAACACGCCCTTGCTGTGGATGGGCCCGGACATCTCGACTTCCCGGGCGATGTTCACCGGGCCCTCTTGCCCTGGATAGGTCACCGCCGTGACCCGGCAAGGCTTGCCGAACATCTGAGGGCCGTCGCTCATCACGCTGATGGCGTTCACCTGCCCTACCCGTTCGCCAGTAACCTCGATGCGAATGGTGCCATCGCTGAGCAGCTCTTGAACTTCATCCTGGAAGTACTGCCCCCGCCAGTGAGCTGCCTCGAGCGCCTCACGCACCACCGGCGCATCGACGAGCTTTTCATCGCGCTGCCGCGCCCGGTAGGCCGCTTCGGTGGCGACTTCGGCAATCAGGCCGAGCTGAGCGGTAACCTTGGTCTGGCTCTCGTTGAGCCGGCAGCCATAGGACAACAGCTCGGCCACGGCGGCAGCGGTCAGTGGGGGCAGATCCCTACCCTTGAGAAAGCCGGCCAAGAAGGCTGGGTAGGTGGCCAGGGCTTGCCCCAAGCGGATGGCGTGCTCGAAGCGCGCCTGCACCTTGAACAGCTGCGAGAACTCGGGATCCGCTTCGTGGAGCTCTTGATACAAGAGCGGGTTGGCGATGAGGATGACCTTCACGTTGATGGGCAGCGGTGGGAACAACAGCTCCTCGGTGGTGCCTCGGAAGTAGGACGGATCGTGCTCCGGCACGATGAACTTGCCGGCGAGCAGGCAAGCCTTGAGCTGCTCGTAGACCCCGTTCTTGAGTAGCGTTCCCGCCGGCAAGATGAGAAAGCCGCCGTTCGCCTGGTGCAGCGCGCCAGGCACGGCGAAGCCAGGCTCAGGCGGGAAGCTCGAGTCCGGCGGGACGTGACTGCGGCCAAAAAGTGCGGCCAGAGTCGGATAGGGCACCTCGACCACCGGCGCGCCGCTGTTGGGCTGGTGCTCGGTAAGCAGCGTCGGCACGACGATGCCACGAGCCAGCGTCGTCTGGTCCTCCCGAGGCTCATCGACCAACAGCTTGATCTCCCGACGGACCACCGTCTCGACCTCTGTGAGGTAGCGCTTGATTGGGTCGCTACCTTGGTATTGCTCCGCCGTCGGCTGGAAGGACTGGTGCACCGCGTCGAGCATCTGGCGCTTGAGCTCAGTGCGAAGCTCACGATCCATGAGCTCTTGGGCCTCGACCAGCTGATCTTCGAACTGCTCGACCGCTTCAGTGACCGCCCGCAAGGCCTCGGGGCCGGGCTCGCCGCCGTCCTTGACGCTGACCTTCACCTCTTCCTCGGTCCGATTGATGTCCAAACCGAGCGTCTCACCGACCTGCAGCAAGACCTCTTCCAGCTGCGCCTCCGCTTCGTTGGCGCGCCGCTCGATCCGCAGCCGCGCGTGCTTGAACCGTTCGCCCTCAGGCACCCGCCGGAGCCCCTCGACCAGACTGCTGTGCAGCTCTTCCATCGCGTCGACGAAGGCGCGCCCCTCGCCCGCTGGCAGCTCCAGAACCGTGGGCTCGCTGGGTTTCTGCGGATTGGGCAAGAGCAGCATGTCGTTCGGCGTGGGCCGGCCCCGAGCCATGCGCTTGGCCACCGAGCGGGAGCTGAAGGTGCGCCCTGAGCCGGGATCGCCCACCGCCACGACGTGGAAACGGGGTTGCCGTATGTCCAGTCCGAACTCGAGCGCCTTGTGGGCCCGGCGTTGCGACGCGATACCCGACAGGGGGGCCACGTCATCGGTCGTCTTGAGCTTGAGCGACTCAGGGTCGACGACCAAGCGGCATTCTTTGGGGGTCAGCTTACGGACAGGCATGGCAGAAAGTGCAGCGTACTGCCGAGGGAACAGCGACGCGATGCTGTGCATACGGTCAGCGTCATGGCGAACCACCAAAGCTGAGCAACCCTGGCCGGCGGGCTCGCCCCGAGTTGCTCTGCTCGTTTCTAGCTGCTAGGAGCCATCGGTGGCTGAGCCGCATACCAGACAGGGTGACGAGCCTGTAGACACCCCTCGAGGGCTGGAGGTGATGCCGCTGGTGCGGTCCGACGAGGAGCCGGCCATCTCTCCGCGCATGCACGCCCTTTTTGGCGGCTTGTTCGGGCTCGCCACGGTGGCCTCGATCGTAGCGCTGCTGATCCAGGTGTTCCCGGTGGAAGATCAGCGGGCCCTGGTGGCCCGCGCCTCGGTACCTGATGATCAAACCGCAGCGCCAGCCGCCAGCACACCGGCGGGGCCCAAAACACGGCAGCGCACCATCCTGCCAGGGCCGTGGCGCCTCACAGCACTGAAAGACAGCCACCGGATCGTCAGTGGCGAGATGAAGCGCCGCTCATTCATCACCGCCCTAGCCGAGGCCGGCGTCCCGAAGGGTGAGACCTATCGCATCCTCAAATCTCAAGAGGGCGTGCACAAGTACGATCGCACGGGCAGGCGCGACAAGTTCACCGTCGCCATGACCCGGGGCACCAAGAAGGTCGTGGCCTTCGAATACGAGGTCAACCCCACCAAGATCTACCAGTCCCGCACCGGCAAGGATGGCCTGCTCAAGGGCGCCCAATTGGACCTGAAGGTCCGGCATGAGGACTACGCTGCGTCGTTCTACATCGGCTCAGATCTGGCCAAGAGCTACCGCTCCGGCGGCCTCGAGAAGGGCCTGCTGAGGGAAGTGGACAAGGCCTTCAATGGCCGCACCTCCCACGAGGCCTTCGACGAGGGCGGCGTCGTCAAGGTCATCGTCGTCGAGACCACGGCGCTCGGGCGCTTCGTGGGCTACCAGCGGCTCAAGGCTATCGAGTACCGCCCACCGGACCCGGCCGACGAGCCACTACGGGCCTATTGGTTCGAAGGGACCAAAACCCACGGTTACGTGGATACCAAAGGGCGACGTCCGTCCAACCGTGGATGGCGAAACCCAGTGCCTGGTGCGCCGATCACCTCCCACTTCAACCTCAAGCGGAGGCACCCGATACTCAAGACGATCCGACCCCACAACGGCACCGACTACGGCGCCCCCTCGGGCACCCCCATCTACGCGGCCTACCGCGGCACCGTGAGCTGGGTTGCCGTGCGAGGTGGGTTTGGCAACCTGGTGCTGATCGACCACCCAGGGGGCGTCGAGACCGGCTACGCCCACATGTCCCGTTTCGCCAAGGGACTCAAGCGGGGCGACAAGGTGGGGACGCGCCAGCTCATCGGCTACGTCGGCACAACCGGACGCTCGACGGGCCCGCACCTCCATTTCAGCGCCAAACGAAACGGCAAGTTCTTCAACGCGCTCGAGCTCAAAATGGATGGCCTGCAGTTGCTGCCGGTGAGCGAGCGGTCCACCTTCCTGGAGCAGAAGAAATCCCTCGACCGAGCGCTCGAGACCATCCCCATGCCCGAGCCGCCCCCCCCAGAGCCAGAGCCGGTGGTCCAGGCTTCGGACGACCCGTCGCAGGCTCCGTTTGGCTCCGAGTCGCCCCAGACTGGCTCCGCCAAGTCCAAAGACGAACCAGCTGCGAAGAGCCCGCCGGCAAGGGGCAACGAAGACGGGGACGACCTCGCGGGCCCGGACCTATCCGGCGACATGGACTGACCAGGGCTGACCAGGGCTGACTGCACCAGGGGTGCTGGTGGTACCATCGCCCAGGCATGACCGGCCAAACGCTCCGCCTCGAACCTGCCGACCTGGCGGCGCTGCAGCGAGAGTTCGACGACAACCTGCGCTCCGGGGGTTGTTTTGTGTCCGGCGCGACAGGCTACTGTGAGCACGAGGAGTGCTCCTTGGTGCTGGTTCACCCGACCGATCGAGCCACCCTGAGCCTGCCCGCTCGGGTAGTCTGGGTCGCCTCGGACCGCCAGCAACAAGGCGTGGGCTTGACGGTGCTCAACTTCTCGCCGGAGCGCCGCTCGGAGATCGAACAGTTCATCACCGAGCACGCCACCGGTCCGCCGAAAGGCGGCGACTCGAGAGCCAACAACCCTCATGAGCGGCTCCGCCACCTGAGCACCACCGAGCAACTCAAGGTAGCCCGCGGCTCCGATGCCAGTGAGCGCATGGTGGTGGAACGCCTCTACGGAAAAGGCGTCTGGCCAGCGCTCCTCAACAATCCGCACTTGACCGTGCCGGAGGTGGCCCGGCTAGCCCGCAAGGCCAACATGCCGCGACCTCAGCTGGAACAGATCGTCGCCAACGGCGGCTGGCTGCAGAGCTCCCAGGTGCGACGAGCACTGCTCAGCAATCCCCGTCTCACCACCGAGATGATTGTCAAAGTGCTGCGCCTGATGCCCAAACACGAGCTGAAGCTGGTGCCCAGCCAGACGACTTACCCCACGTCAGTGCGCACCACGGCGCGCCGTCTGTTCAAGATCTGACCCCACCGAAGGGGCCGACGAGAGCATCTCTTGAGGACCACAAAAGGAGGGCGACGGCCCATCGCGTCGCCTTAACGTGCTAAAATTATGCGCTTTTTCCAGATTCTTCGCCACCGAGGAGACGGGCGAGCGAGACAGTTTTGTGCCCACGATCAAGCCGGGGAATGCACCGCGACGCCAACTCCACTATGGAGGGGGTAGACGTCGTAACTCACGGTCCGCTGAACACCGACATGAATGATGGGCCAGACAGCAACGCGAAACGTCGCTGTCCGGCAGATGCGGCCGGGATGGGTCAGTGACCCGCAACCAGGAGGCGAGACTTGAAGGCTAAGTTGACGCAAAGCGCATTGATGATGTTCGCCGTGTTCGGTCTGGCTGGCTGTCCCGAAGAAGAGAGCGACGAGACCACGCCGCCCCAGCCTTCGGCCGACACCGCCACGTCAGAGCCCACGGCCACGGCCGCGCCCACCGTGGCGCTGACCGTGGACAACGGACCGGGAACACCAGGTGTCGTGCCCCGTGCCAAGATGGCGCTCGACGGCAAGGCTCCGGACGGAGGCGCCACCGGCGGCACCTTCGCGGTGAAGGGCACCAAGGGCTCCTTCGGCGTACCCAAGGGATGGGGCACGAGCCAGGCTGGCGATTGGTCGGTCCGCGGCGCGACGGACAAGAAGAGCAGCTTCACGGCCGGCAGCTGGGGCGAGAAAGAGGATCCGTCGTCCAAGCGTGACCCGGCGGCCGCTGCACTGGGACTCGCCGACTGCACCTGGGGCACACCTGAGTCCATCGCCCTCGGCAAGGACAAGCTGCCCGCAACGGTGGCCGATGGGACCTGCAAGCACAACGGCGCCGCCGCACCTGCGGTCTACGCAACGATTGCCGGCAAAGACCTCAATGTCGCTGCCATGGGCACTTGGGATGACGCGGGTGGTGATCAGGCCAGCGTGTTCAGCGTATTCAAGTCGGCGAAAAAGGCGGGCGGCGGTGGCGATGCGACCGGTATCGGAGCCTGCTGTGCGGCCTTGCAGCAGAACTCGGTGTCTGCGCCTCCCCAACAGAAGGGGGCCTATTTGGCAGCGCTGGGAGCGTGCAATGCGCTCCGCAGCAGCCCCCAGGGACGCGCCGGGCTCTCCAGCGTTCGGGCGCTATTGGCCGGCGCCGGCGTGCCAGCCGCCTGTCAGTGACAGGCCAGCCGCTGCCGGGTCACCTCACCCATGGTGCCCCGGCGGTTTGGCAGGCAGGCTGACCTCGAACACCGTCCCCTTGCCGTCCTCGGTCCAGGGGCTCTCGACCCGTACCCGACCCCCATGGGTCTCGGCGATGTGCTTGACCAGGGCTAGCCCGATACCGCTGCCCCTGATGTGCATGTCCTGAGCCTCCCGGCCGCGGGCGAAGCGGTCGAAGATGCGCTCCTGCTCAGCAGGCTCGATGCCGTGCCCCTCGTCGGCCACGCTCACCATCGCGCCCCCGCCTTCCTCGTCGGTCACCGCAACTACCGCCACCCGCACCGAATCGGTGCCCTTGGCGTATTTGAGGGCATTGTCGATCAGGTTGATGACCGCAAGCTCGACGGCGCGAGTATCCAAAACCACCGGCGCGTACGCGACGTCCAAGTCCAAGGTGGTCCCTTGTTGCTTAGCCCGGTAGCGCAGCATCTCCACCGCTCCGGTAACCACCTCGCCCAAATCGCCCTCAGCAAACTCGTAAGCGTCCTTGCCTCGCTCGACCTTCGCAAAATCGAGCACATTGTCAATCAGGCTGCTCAGCCGCTCACTCTCACCGACGATGATCTCCAGGTACTCCTGCCGCTTGGCCTCGGTGGGCGCTCGCCGAGTGAGCAGCATCTCGCCGAACATGCGCACCGACGCCAGCGGGGTCTTGAGCTCATGGGACACATTGGCGACGAAATCACTCTTCAGCTCTGCCAGACGACGCTCCTCCATCGAGGCGCGCACGATGATCAACACCCCAGCGACGGCGATCAGCATGGCCAGCCCCACCACGGCCAACTGGATGTAGCGCTGGCGAATCGCGCGCTGCTCGAGCCCTTCGGCACTTGTCAGGGCCACCTGTAAGCTCCAGTTGTAGAGGGTGGTCGGAAAGCGCAACCCCACGGTCATGCGGCCCGCCTGGATAGGCGGCCCGAACAGGATGGCGCCTCGCTGATCGATCACGTTCATACGGCTGCTCCGATCGAGGTCACGGTACAGCTGGGGCATGACGTCATGGATCAGCTGGGGCACCGAATGCCACGCGACGACCAAAAAGCGCCGCCCGGCGTGCTTGCGCTGCCAGTAGCTGACCAAGAAGCTGCGATCATCGATGGCCTGGTGCAGATGGCGCAGCTGCTCGGTGGGCTCGGTCGTAA
>JAUVCD010000530.1 GCA_030590865.1 Myxococcales bacterium
GCTTGTTTGATGTCTAGGATGATGTCGTCATCAATGCTCTCAGTCGGCCCCTCGATGAGGGCGTACCATCGCGCCGCACCGAGCGAGCCCACGCCGGCGTGGAGCCGTTGGGCGATTGACTTGACGGCGAAGGTGCTCGGATCCCACTCGATTTTGCCGCTCAGCGTGTCGCCATAGTGGATCAGCGCGGTCTCGATGTCGGCGGTGGGACCCACATCCAGCGGTGCGAGCTTGGTGATCGACGTGTCGAGAACGCGCTGGCCATCGATGATGGTCGTCCACTTGGAGAGCATCTTCTCCCGCGATTCGTCCTCGGCGACCTCGATCAGGAAGTCGTCGAGCCGACCATAAGCGTTGTCCGCCGTCACGTTATGGTCGACCTCATCATCGTTGCCTCGGTAGCTCACCGCCGTGTCCAGGTAGGTCTCAGTGAAGGCATCGATGAAGTCCCATACCTCTGGCTCGGAGAATTGCTGCTGTCGGGCCACCAAGGCGAGGCTCACCGCTGAACGCCAGAGATCGAGCTGGTAATCGGCAACCAGCGCCTCGTCGAAGTCGTTGAGGTCGTAAACGATGGTCCCCTCGTCATCGTGGAAGGAGCCGTAGTTGTTGACGTGCAGGTCGCCCTGCAGCCAGGTCGTCGTCGTCTCGTCGCTGAAGCTCGTCCGTCGTTCGTCGTCAGAGAAGTCAGCCCAGAACAGGTGGTTGCTCCCCCGGTAGAACGCGAAGGCCGACTCGGCCATCTTCCCGTACTTCTCCGCCCGAAGCTCTTCGCCCAGCCAGGCATTGTGGTCGGTCAGCTCGGCCCGGACCCAGGCCGAGCGAGCACCCTGGTCGGTCACGTTCTCTGATGATTGACCTGGGGCCGTTTCGCCGCCACAGGCTGCCATACCGAGTAGCAGCATCGTGGCGGCAGCTAGCTTGGGCTCGGGTCGACCTGGAAATGACATGATCGTCGGTGGCTTTGCAAGACCTCTGCCATGGACCATTGCTGTGTGGAAACAGCAGGTTAGAGTCAATACGAGGGCGCGCTCGGGTGGCACAAACACCTACATGACCGGATCTCAGGCGATCCATTGCATCGCGCCGGCATGGCGATGGGATGCTGTTGGCTGAGGGTCGCAGCCGGACGGTGCTAGCGCTTCGGTGGTTCATGGTTAGGCTGATCAAACCCCGGGGAATGACAGCGAGTGCGATTCCTTCGCCCTTGGGCAAGGCGAAGACCAAGAGACGGATCGGTGAGCCGCTGTTCGACCCCGAGGAGGAGGTGAGGTGTGAAGACGAACGACCTGAGCTTCACCATCGCAGGATTCGCCGGCCAAGGGGTGAAGACGGCGGGCGCCATGTTCGGCAAGGTCTGCTCCCGTGCCGGTCTCCACGTGTTCATCAACGAGGAGTACCCGTCGAACATCAAAGGTGAGCACACCTACTCGCAATTGATGGTGTCCAGTGAGGAGGTGGGCGCCCACACCCAGGCGATCGACGTCCTGCTGGCCCTTGATAAGCGGAGCATCGTCACCCATCAGGCATCGCTCAGGGCTGGCGGGGCGATCCTCTATGATGGTGCCGACCTCGCGGTCAGTCCGGTGGACAAGGACCTTGGTGACGCCACCGTCACTCGGGACGACATCTTGATCATCGACTTGCCTCTAGTCGAGATTGCCCGAGACGTGGGCGGGGGCCACCGCATGCTCAACAGCATTGGGCTCGGTGCGGTGCAGGGATTGTTGCGCTTCGATTTCGAGGAGCTAGCCGGGACGATGAGGCGGTCACTGGCCAGGCTTGGCGAGGAATGGGTGCAGAAGAACCTTGCCGGAGCGAGACGGGCCTACGACCTGGCGATTGAGCACCATGCCGACCAATTCGACGTGCAGCTGCAGCGCTGTGAGGGGCCCAAGCGCATGGTGCTGACCGGCAACGACGCCATCGGGCTGGGCATTCTTCAGGCGGGGGTGAAGCTCTACACCGGTTACCCGATGACGCCGTCCTCCTCGGTGCTGTCCCAGATGGCCACCCATGCACAGGAATTTGGCCTGGTCAGCGTGATCACCGAAGACGAGATTGCCGGCCTTGGCATGGCCATCGGTGGTGGTTTCGCTGGTATCCGGGCCATGACCGGCACGTCGGGCGGTGGCTTCTGTCTGATGTCCGAATATCTGGGCTTGGCCGGCATGTGCGAGGTGCCGGTGGTCATTTTGGAAGGCCAGCGTCCCGGGCCAGCCACCGGGTTGCCGACCCGGACTGAGCAAGGGGATTTGAAATTCGTCCTCTCTGCGCACCAAGGGGATTTTCCTCGCATCGTCATCGCCCCTGGAACGGTCAGCGAGGCCTTCGATTGGGCCTTCGAGTCCTTCAATCTCGCCGAGCGCTATCAAACGCCAGTCATTCTGTTGAGCGACAAGCACCTCGGCGAGTGCTCCTGGACCTGCGAGCCTTTCGCCACCGCCGGGCATCCGATCCATCGCGGCGAGGTGCTCAGCGAGCAACAGGTTCGAAAGCTCGAGGACTTCAAGCGGTACCGCGACACCGGGTCAGGCATTTCGCCTCGGGTGCTTCCTGGCACGCCCGGTGGCGTTCATCGGGCCACGGGCAATGAGCACACCGAGCATGGCTATCTCAGCGAAGCGACCGACGACCGGCTGCGGCAGATGAAGAAACGCCTGCGCAAGCTCGACTCGTTGGACGTGTCGGAGATTGGGTTCAAGGTCCATGGCCCGTCGGACGCTGAGGTTACGCTGGTGGGCTGGGGGTCGTGCACCCCGGTGATCCTCGAAGCCATGAAGCTGCTCGAGCAGCGGGGCGGTTTGGTGACCAATGTCCTGCAAATAATCTTCATGAGCCCCTTTCCTGCGGCGTCGGTGCGAAAGGTCCTATCCAAAGCCAAGACCACGGTGGCCATCGAGAACAACGCCACCGGGCAATTGGCCGATGTGATTACCGAGCAGACCGCCCTGCGGGTGGACCACCGGGTGCTGAAGTTCGACGGCCGGCAGTTCTTCAGAGACGAGCTGGCCACCCTCATCGAAGAACGATTGGCAGGGCTGGCACAAGCCCCTCTTGCGCAGGACACATGGTCATGAGCCCCACCACTGAACCCGCCAAATTCAACACCCTGCAGACGCCCAATTGGTGTCCTGGGTGTGGCAACTTCGGCCTACAGAGCGCCCTCAAGAAGGCGCTGGGGCAGCTTGGCTTGCTCCCCCATCAGGTGTGCCTTTCGACGGGTATTGGCTGCTCTGGGAAAATGGCGCACTGGGTTCATGCCTATGGCCTTCACGGTCTGCACGGCCGGACATTGCCTGTGGCCGCAGGGATCAAGCTCGCCAACCACGAGCTCACGGTCATTGCCGAAGGTGGTGACGGTGACGGGCTCAGCGAAGGGATGGGGCACTTCATCCATGCTTGTCGCCGCAATCTGGACTTCACCTACATCATTCATAACAACGGTGTGTTTTCCCTGACCACTGGGCAGGCGTCGTCGACAGGGCGGCAGGGGCGCGAGACTGCGACGACGCCCCATGGTGCCATCGAGCCGCCCTTCAGCCCTACGGCGCTAGCGATCGCCTCCGGTGCCTCTTTCGTTGCTCGCGGGTTCTCGGGGGACGTCGAGCACCTCAAAGACATCTACGTGCAGGCCATCAGCCACAAAGGGTTTGCCTTCGTCGACGTGATGCAAGTCTGCGTGACCTACAATCGCGAGAAGAGCTACCCGTGGTACCAGGACCGAATCCACAAGCTCACCCCGGACAACCACGATGCCCAGGACCGAAATGGGGCGATGGCTCTTGCCATGGGCGGCACCGACGAGCAGCTGTCCGTTGGTGTCTTCTACCAAGACAATCGGCAGGCCTATGAAGCGGCGCTGCCCCAGCTTGCGGTGGCTCCGCTCGTCGACCAGCCAATTGGCGGGGTAGACCTCACGGCGCTGATGAACGAGCTCACCTGAACGAGTTGGTTTCTCGCGGCTCGCTCGGGAGCCCTTTTCGGCACCGGTCCGCCGGTCAGGGCGCCAGGAACCGTCGGGCGACCAAGGCCCCGGCAATCGCCAGCACCGGCACGACCAGCAAGTGGCCGATCACCAGGTGCTGAGTCGCAGTCGTCAAGCAGGCCACTCCGACGCCTGCCGAGGCGATGCAGCCGGCGCAAGCGCCGATGAGGGCGCCGCCCACCCGTGGCGTCCAGGGGTCGGTGCGGCGCCAAAGCCACAGCCAAGCGCCACCGATCAGCGCACCGGCAGCTAGGCTGCGCAGAACGCAACTAAGGGGTGAGTTGGGGCACCCGTGCTCACCGCCACTGGTTGCGGCGTTGATGAAGACGAACAAGGTCCAGGCGGCCACCAAGCCGGCCACCAGAACGCCGCGGCTGCGTCGGCTCGGAAGTCCAGTGGTTCCAGGGGAGACGGCACCGCCCAAGGCGAGCCCAGCCAAGACGACCATCAGGCCACTGACCACCGCGGCCGTCATCTGCTGGTGGGAACCCGGCAGCCCAGGCCTTCCATAGCTGGCCACCACCCCGACGACACCGAGGGCGCCGGTGAGCATCACGAGCCCAGCCCGACCGGCGGCCGATCGACTGCCGGCGGGTCTGAGGTCGGCCATCACCGTCTGGCGAATGGTTGCGCTGGTATCTGCCGAAGGGCTCTCCAGCGGGAGCTCTGCAAGCAGGGCTTCGAGGTGATCCGAATCCGGTGTCGGTTTCATCATCAATTGGTTTGGTAGGCGCCGAGGGCAGCGCGCAGGGCTTGGTGGGCCCGGAACACCCGCAGCTTCACCGCCGTTTCGGAAATGCCAAGCACCCGGGCTGCTTGGCGGGGCGAGAGGCTGCTGTGCCGGGTGAGGATAAATGCCTCACGCTGACGGGGTGGCAGTGCGTTGATGGCCTTGTCGATTGCGTCGCGGAGGCCGGTCGTGGGTCCGCGTAGCGACTTCTGATCGACCTGATCCGGGAGATCTCCACTGGCCGTCACCTTCACTCGAGCGCGCCCGCGCTTTCGTGCGTTGTCGAGGAACACATTGCGGGCGATGGCCATGAGCCACGGCATGACGGGCGATCCGGCAATCCATCCTCCCCTGGCCCGGTGCAGCTTGAGGAAGGTGGTTTGGCACAAATCTTCCGCCCGTGTGCGGTCGCCGGTCATCATCATTTGATAAGAGAAGACGCGCCGCGATGTGCGAGCGTAGAGGGCGTCGAAGGCTGTCGCTTCGCCACCGACATAGCGTTTCATGAGAGTTTCGAGCGACTCCTGGTCACCCATGCCGACACGGTAGCATAGCCGTCTACTGCGATCGGTCGATTTGCCTGGGTCGTGTCGGCCGGCCAGGCTCGTCCAATTCGATGGGCAAAGTTCACCAGTGTCGATAGGTGAATAGGGCACGACGGCCGGCGGCGAACGGAGGGCTCCGGGGAACGGATTGATGGTCGCCGCCGGCACTGTGCGCGAACGCACCGCCGTGCTCGAGCTTGTTACGTGCGAGGGCCGAGCAGGTTTCGAAATTAAATGGAGTTCTCGGGCGACCGGCCAGAACGTCGAGGCTGGGCCGCAGTGTTTGTGCCACCTGGCGGCAAGGACCTTCATCGATCCGAAACGTCGCCGGAACTTTCGTCCTTTCTGCGCGTCCAATGAACAGGGGTTGGTCACATCTCGTTGCCTGGTGGCCACACTCCACCAAGACCAACAGACCTTCGGGAGGCGCAGATGACACGACACGCGTTGCGGGCCGCTGCCAGGCGAGCCAAGGGGTTCCAGCTCTCAGCCCGAGTCGCCCTTGCTGGGCTGGTCATCGCGGCCGCCGCGGCGAGTTGTGGCGGAACACCGGCGGCGCGGATCGCTGCGGCTCCAACCGCTGTGCCGAGCCACGACCCGCTACCGACGCCGTCAGTGACCGCCCCAGCGCCAAGCGCTCAACCATCGGTCGACGCTAGCGCGCCCTTGCCTGCTCCTCCGGTGATCGCCATGCCCATGGCCGGCGAGCCTGACGACGCCGCCTTGGCGGAGACCCGGCTCCAGCCGACCACCTGCCAGGACGTGATCGACGAGGTAGTGGAGGCAGAGGTCAAGCGGATGCGAGCTGACCTCGACCGGGCCTATCAACGGTGGAAGCAAGACCAAATCAACTGCTGGCGGTCGCGAATGCGGTCCAAACACCGGATGAGGCCTCCCCGGGTCCGGATGGGAGCCACCGGGATGGGCAAGTCCGCCATGGTCAGCGGAGCCGCTATCGGTGGGCTGAGCACCGGATCGCTGCGCACCGCTCGAGCGAAGACGGCCACGAGCGCGTCGCGGACCAACACCCAGGTGGTCGGCGTCGATGAGGCGGACATCGTCAAGCATGACGGAGCCTACATTTACCTCGCCATGAACGGAGCACTCCGGATTGTCGAGGCGCTGAACCCGCAGCCAATCTCGGTGACCAAGCTGAATGGCGAGGCGCGCATGCTCTTCGTCAAGGGAGACCGCGCGGTCGTTTACGTTGCCAAGGGCAAGACGCGTCGCGGCAAGCGATGCACCTACGCCTACGACTGCATGTTTGCCGGCGACGGTACCCAGACCGAGATTCAGGTCTTCGACGTGGGCAATCGCCTGCGTCCTCGACTGGTGAGACGGCTCGAGCTCTCAGGGTCACTCATGGCGGCTCGTCGCATTGGCAACGCCGTGCACACCGTGGTGAGCGACGGTGACCCTATGGGCACCAGTCGGTATCGCACTCGACCAGCCAAGCTCGGCTATTGCGATGGCAAGCAGAACTTCATCCAAGCCCATGCCATGTTCGAGCAGCTGAAGCGGGACAACGAAGGCACCATCCGCACGTCCTTTAAACCCCCTACGATCAAGGACG
>JAUVCD010000046.1 GCA_030590865.1 Myxococcales bacterium
AAAGTGCTCGTTGTCGTTGTCGCAATAGGCACCGCCCGCCGGGTCGGTCGCGCCAGTGCAATTCTCCCACTTGCTCTGGTCCTCGAAGTCTGGGTTGTTGGGGTCGTCGGGATAGATTTGGTTTCGGTAGAGATTGCCGAAGACGCCAGCGAGCCCCACGCCTCCACCGATTAGGAAGGCGAAGCGGCTCTGCTCCTCGACCCAGACCTCGAAGAGGATGTCCAGGGTGACGTAGAGGAGCTTCATGTCGCTCGAGACGCGCTCGTAGGCGAAATCGTTCTCGTCCTTGCCCTTGAACAGGAAGGGATCCATCGAGTAGTCGCCGTAAGAGATGGCGGGGACCATCTCGAGGCCGTTCTTCCGGTAGGTGAACTCGGGGCCGAAGGTGAAGGCGTTCACGGTGGCACCGCCGTCGGCGAAGATGTCCAACATGAACTCGGGGACGATGAAGTTGCGGAAGCGGAGGCCGATGAAATAGTAGGATTCCGACTCGACCTCCTTGGCTTCCATGGACGTGTCTGACGCCTCGTCGCCGTCATCCTCGTCCCCGTCGTCGTCGCCCTCCTCGTCCCCGTCCTCGTCGCTCTCTGCGTCTCCGTCTTCGGCGTCGCCATCTTTGGCGTCGTCGCCGTCTTTGGCGTCGTCGTCCCCTTCAGCCGAGTCTTCTTCGGTGGTCGACGCCTCATCCTCGGCATCGTCCGGCTGGGCGAAGGCGTTGGCCCCTACCAAGCACAACCCAGCGAAAAGACCCATCCCAAGTCGTAGTCGCAGCACGGTCCGACTCTACCACAACCTCGTGGCTCGTCCCTTACCTGTGAGGCTGGCGGCAGCGGTGGGTTTGGGGGGCGGCGCGGACGACGGCGTGGCCTTTGTGCCACACCACTGGGACCCGCTTCCAGACCTCGTGCATCAGCTCGCAGTAGTCGCGGCGTAGCTGGCTGAGGTTCCAGACCAGATGATCGCCCAGCTCGCTGGCCGCAAAGAGCTTGTCGTCCTCGAGCAGCAGGTGAGCAATCGGGCCGTGAAGCCGGGCGTGGGCCAGTCGCGAGCCGTCGGCGAGGCTCCAAATTCCCACGTCACCACTCCGGTATCCGACGATCAGCGTGTTCATGGGGCCAGCCATGAGTTGTTGAGGAGGGCTCGCGGGTGTTCTTTCGAAGGCAATCGAGGGTGTCTCGTCACCGACCTTGTCGGCGAGCAGCTCGACGTTGCCGTCCCGGTAGCCTACCGCCAAGGCGGTACCGATTTGCCCGACCGCCACCACACCGACGTCGATGTCACGGCGGTTGCTACGCTGGCCGTCAGGGCCGTAGACGTCCAGGTGGGTCGGGCCGGCGACCAGCGCCCCCTCGGGCGAACGCCCGATGGCGGTGATCTCACCCTCGACCGCCAGCTGGCGCGTGGCCTCGTCGGTGAGCAGGTGCGCCGCCTTTGGGGTCGCCACCAGGCAGCCGTGCTGCAGTGCCACTAGGCGGGCGCGTTCGGCAAGCTCGAGCCTTCTCTTGGGCTGGCTGCTTTGGCGGGTCCACAGTTGCACCTCGTGATCCCAGGTCTGGAGGCACAGCCTGTCGTTGCCAGTCTGGCGCACCAGGCGCGACTGCTGCTCTACCACCTGACGCAAGGCGTCTGGCAGGGGGGGCGCGGCCGTGTCGGTCAGGGCTAGCCAACCCTGATGGGTCAGCAACTGTGCCGGCGACCTGAGCAGGGCTGGTGCGCGCCACTCGGGCCGACCATCTGACGTTCGCCAGAGCTGGGCCGGGGCTTCCGCGCTGCCCGTCGCAAGGGTCTTGCCGTTCGGGCTGAACACGAAGGAAGAGCCCGAGTGGCCGGTATCAAACTCCCGACGTCTTCCGTCCTTCCGGTGCCAGAGCTCGACCATCGAATCGTCGGTGGTGACCCCAATCCACTCTCCCCCTGGTTGAAACCGCACCTCGTAGATGCGACTGCGGGCCTTGCCCAGCACCTGGCTGGTGTGGTCCCGTAGATTCCAGAGCCGCAGGGTCTTGTCGTGGTCGCCGCTGGCGAGCCAGTGGCCATCAGGGCTGAAGTCCAGGGTCCAGACTTCGGACGTGTGCCCGCTGAGCGTGTCTACCAGCTGGCCGCTACGGGAATTCCAGAGTTTCACCGTCTCGTCGGCGGCGCCGGTGGCGATCGTTTGGCCATCCGGGCTGAAGCGCACTCGCCGGAGACCGGCGGTGTGACCATGGAGGACCTTTTTCTCCTGACCGGTTTCCGGATCCCATAGTCGGACGGTCTTGTCGATGCCGCCGGAGGCGAGCACCTTGCCATCCGGGCTGAAGGCAACGTCCATCACCGTGCCGGCGTGGCCGCGCAGCTCACGGACCTCCGTTCGATCGGCCCAGCGCCACAGCTTGATCGTGGCGTCCTGGCCGGCGGTGGCGAAGAGCTTGCCGTCCGGGTGAAATGCGACGCGGCGGACTGTTCTCGCGTGGGCCTTCACCTTGGTCTCGACGGCGCCGGACTCGACGTTCCAAACCGCGAGTGTCCCATCACTCAGGGCAGCCAACAAATGCTCGCCGTTGCGGGAGAACGCCAGGTCGTGAACCCCACCTTCGGGGACCAGCTGACGATTCGTGGCGCGTCGAGCCACCTCCCAAAGCTGGACCTTGTTGTCGTAGCTCGAGGTGGCTAGCCAGCGGCCATCGGGACTGATGGCCACGCCTCGTACCATGGCGGTGTGACCCTCGAAGGACCGAAGCTGTTGACTCTTGGCCAGGTCCCAGCTGAGCACGGCGCCGTCCTGGCTCGCGGACACGAGCCAGCTGCCATCGGCGCTGAAGTCGAGCCCACGAACCGGTGCTTGATGGCCCTGGAGCGTGCCCACCGCGGTGCCTTCGGGTAGCGCCCAGAGTCGTACCTGGCCGTCTACCCCGCCGGTGGCCATGAGCGCGCCGTTCGGGCTGATCCGTAAGCAGCGGATGCCCGGTGCGGTCAGGCGTTTGCGTTCTGTTGCCGTCGCCACGTCCCACAGCCGCACCGTCGAGTCGGCCCCGCCAGAGGCGACCAGCTTGCCGTCCGCTGAAAAGGCGACCCCCCAAACCCCCGCCTCGTGGCCCCGCAGTACCGCTTGCTCGCGCTGCTCTGCAACATTCCAAAGCCTAACCGTGCGGTCCTCGCTGGCCGAGGCCAGCAGCTTCTCGTCCCGGCTGAAGGCGACATCGAACACCAGGTTGTCGTGCCCCTCGAGCACCCCTGCTGGAGATTCGGTCACCGCGTTCCAGAGCCGAATTTGGCCGTCCGCACCGCCTGACGCTACGCGCTCGCCACTGGTCGACATGGCGACGGCCAGGGTGATGTCCTTGTGCCCGCGGAGGATGCGTATCGACTTGTCGAGCACATCGATGAGGTAGACGCCGCCATCGTGGGCGGCCACGACTAGTCGGCGACCATCCGGGGCGTAAGCCATCGAGTAGCCAATCGTCCCGAGGTCAATCCGCCAAGCGAGCGGCTGCCGATCGAGCTGCCACCATAGAGCCCGTGCCAAGGGAGAGTCGTGAGACTCGAGGGACTCGCGCAGCTTGGCCCGAGCCTCGAGGATGCTGCCGTGAGCCAGCGCCACCCGGGCTCCCTCGCGCAGTGCAGCGGCGCGGCCCGCTTCGGCCTCGGTGCGATCTTTCTCAGCCTGTTTGCGGGCGAGCTGCGCCTCCTGTTCTTTGTCGACGACCACCAAGGCCACCACCACCGAGATCGCGGCAACGGCCACCAACGCCAGGATGCCGCCCCAACGAATCGCCCGGCGCCGGGCGCGGCGCTGCTGTTGTCCCAGGCGGCCCTCTTCCAGGAACCGCCGCACATCCTCCGGCGCCTCGGTGGTGCAGCGCGCCAGGCTGCGTAGCGCCTCGTCGAGCGCGTCACCGCGCCACAGCTCGTGGAGCCGTCGGCCGCGCTTGACCCACAGCGCCGCCGCCTGTTCGACCTCGTTGAGAAAGGCGATCTCCTCTTTCGTCTCGTCGAGCCAACGCGACAGCGTCGTCCAGGTCGTGATGAGGGACTCGTGAGCGAGCTCCAGCAGCGCGCCCGAACCGCTCGCGTCCCGGGTGCGGGTTACCGACACCAGTCGAGCCTGGGTCAGTCGTTCGAGTACTTGCTTGGCCTGGTCGCCCAGCCCCTCCAGGACCTGGCGAGTCGGAAGGATCTTGCGGGTCCGCTCGGCGGTGACCAGGCGCAAGAGCAGCTGTCGAGCCAGATCGAGCTGGGAGGCGGTCAGGCCGCCCAGGAGCTCGTCGGCCTGCCGGGCCAGGGCGCCCTCGACGCCGCCCATCTGCTCATAGGCCGAGCGCAACAGCCGGCGGTTCTTCTTGTCCCGCCGGTCCCAGAGCAGCTGGCTTGCGAACTGGAGCAGCGGTAGCCCGGCTGGCTCACCCACCACCGCGGCCACCATGTCGTCCGCCAGCGCAGGATCATCCAGCTGGTAGCCCACCGCCTTGAGGGGACCGGTGACGATCGCCTCGAGGGCCTCGGCCTCGAGCCGCTGGACCACGGTGACGTGGGTCAAGGCCTCGCGTACCGCTGGTCCCACCACGATGCGTCCGAGGAAATCGTCTCTCACCGTGAAGATCACCCGAATGGGATCGCTGGGGTCGTCGGCTGCAGTGCACATCGCCTCCATGAAGGCCCGCTGAACCTCCGGGTCATCCACCAGGGTGAAGAGCTCTTCGAGCTGGTCGACCAGCAGCAGCACCCGGGACTGTTCCTCTTCGGCCAGCGCCCGCAGCTCGAGCGACAGCTCGGTGGGTGATTCGAGCAGTTCTGCGGCGAGCGCGGCTGTCTCGCTATCACCGCTTCTGGGAGCCGACTCCAGCGGCGGTGGTATCGATTCCATGGTGGTCTGGCGGCGCCTCAGCCGCGCGGCCAGCGCCTCGAAGGGGCGAGCACCGGGACGGAGCTGCAGCACGATCCAGCGGTCCTGCTCTCGCAAGCGTGGGACGACGCCGGCTTGCACGAAGGAGCTCTTGCCTGCGCCTGACGGACCGACCACCGGCAAGACCGGGTGCAGGCGAGCTCGCTCGACGAAGGCGTCGATCTCTCGGTCTCGGCCGAAGAACACATCGGCATGGTTCTCGGTGAAGGGCAGCAGCCCGCGGAACGGACTGCGCTCGTCCTTTCGCTTGGCGTGCACGCCCAGCTGCTGGCGAAGGGCGTCGCAGATCTCAGTGGCCTGGGGCCGCTCATCCGGCAGTTTGGCGAGGCATTGCTCGATCAGCTCGTCGATCGATTGCGGAGCGTCGACCAGGCTCGTCAGGCGCGGTGCTGGGCGATCGGGATTGCAGACCGCGAGGCCCAGCTGCCTGAGGTCCTCGGGATCGAAGGGTAGCTGCCCAGCGCAGAGCTCGAAGAGCATCACCCCCATGGCCCAGCTGTCCGCCGTCTCGCTGCACGGCAGCCTGAGCCACTGCTCAGGGGCCATGTATTCGGGGGTGCCGACTAAATGGCTCTCGGCGGCCAGCGCACCGGGCGAGCTGTTTCTGGGGCTGGGGTCGGGCTCACCGGAAGGCTGTTCTGGCCCGTCGCCGTCGTCCGTTTCTTCTTCACTCGCCCTGCGGGCCAGCCCGAAGTCCAGGACTCGCAGTCGACCATCAGGCGGGATGATCACGTTCTCGGGCTTGAGGTCCAGGTGCAGGATGCCGGTGGCATGGGCTGCTGCGACCGCTTCGGCCACCGAGATCATGATCCGGAAGGCCTCTTGTTGGCTGAGGCGGCGATCCCCCGCCCGCTCCCACAGGGTCTGGCCCTCCAGGTATTCGAGGGCCACGTAGGGCATCCCCTCGTGCTCACCCACGCCGTGGATCGTCACGATGTGGGGATGGCTGAGCTTGGCCGTCATGCGGGCTTCAGCCATGAAGCGCTCTTTGGCTCGCTGAGAGCCGAAGTGCTTGGGGCGCACCATTTTGAGCGCCACCTTGCGTCCGAGCTGGGTGTCTCGGGCGAGGTAGACCTCGCCCATGCCACCGCGGGCCAGCATGCGCATCACCTTGAAGTGATCGATGATCTGCCCGGCGACCGGCTGAACGCCGGGCTCGGAGATCGGCGGTTGGTTGGAAGCGTCCCCCACGGTATCAGTCTGAAATCAGAACGCGGCGGCATGGCCGCAGCGAGTCAGAACTCGCCGCGGGCCACCTTCTCGACGTCCAGGTGGTCGATTCGCTCGACCCAACCGAAGATGTCGTCCTCTTCGCCCCGCTGCAACCGGGTGAGGTACTCAAAAAGGCGCTGGGACAGCTCGCCGGTCTGATTGCCGTTGATAGTCACCTCTTCGCCCTTGTGGCTGAGCACGCCCACCGGCGAGATCACCGCGGCGGTGCCTGAGCCAAAGACCTCTTGCAGCTCGCCGGACTTGGCCAGCGCGATCACCTCGTTGATCGAGATGGTTCGTTCGGTGACCTTGATGCCCCAGTGCTTGCAGATGGTGATCACGCTGTCCCGGGTGATCCCCGGCAAGATGGTGCCGGCGAGGGGTGGCGTGACCACCTCGTCGTTGATCCGGAAGAAGATGTTCATGGTGCCCACCTCTTCGACCCAGCGATGCTCGATGGCGTCGAGCCACAGCACCTGGGTGTAGCCAAGCTTCTGGGCCTTCTGTTGCGCGCACAGCGAGTGGGCATAGTTGGCGGCTGTCTTGGCCTCACCCAAGCCGCCCTTGACGGCCCGAACGTCTTCTTCCGACACCCAGATGCGGATCGGGTTGAACCCCTCAGGATAATAGGCACCGACTGGGCCCACGATGACGTAGAAGGCGTATTCGTCCCCTGGCCGTACGCCTAGAAACGGATCGGTGGCGATCAAGGTCGGCCGGATGTAGAGCGAGCATTCTGAATCGTTGGGCACCCAGTCTTGCTCCAGCAGCACCAGAGTCTTGACGGCCTGGCCGAAGAACTCGGGATCCACCGTCTCCATCATCAGCCGATCGGCGGAGCTGTTGAGCCGCGTAGCGTTCTTCTGCCAGCGAAACAGGTAGATGCCGCCGTCCTTGCCGCGGTAGGCCTTGAGCCCTTCGAAGACCTCTTGGCCGTAGTGCAAGCAGATGGCAGCGGCGTCGATCTGCAGCAGTCGCCAGGGTTCGATACGAGTCATGTGCCACTCGTTGACTCGGTCAAATTCGGTGGCGAAGAAGTGGTCAGAGAAATACTGGCCGAAACCGAGCTTGGAGTAATCGGTCTGCTTGGTGCGCAGCTGGTTGGGGCGGGCACGACGGATGGGGATGCGGCGGATCGGCATGGCGCAAACCTACAACGGTCCTGAGGCGTCGTCATCGGCCTCGGAGGGATGGAGACCTTTGCAGGCCATTTGAGGTGACTCGCAGACGCTCAGACGCGCTATAGGTCTGACCGTGGGACGACTGCCACGACCCTGGTTTCGATGGCTCGAGCTGCTGGTGCTCGGGCTGGTCGTCGTCGTGGCGCTACTGCCCGCACGGCAGTGTTGGGCGGCGGACATCACGCTGAGCGTGCAGGTGCTAGCCCAGGATGGTCAGGTCGACGTTACCGTCAGCAACAGCGGTTCCGACACTGCGCCGGACGTGAAGGTCGAGGTCGCGGTCGCGGGCAAGCGCTATCCTAGCCAGTCGGTCGGGGATTTGCCTGCCGGGGAAGAGGTCAAGCGGGACATCAAGATCACGGCCCCGCAGAAGCCCGGCTCCTACCCGATCCTCACCTGGGTTCACTACACCAACGACGACCAGCGCATGTCGCATGTTCATGCGACTTACCTGGACCACGAGCAAGCCAAGCGACTGGCGAGCCGACCGGCACTGCGCCGCGCTCAGCTGCGCGAATATGGTTACCTCACGGCGTTCTACGACAAGCGCCACCGCTTCACCTTGTTGCTCCCCGAAGAGATCACGATCGTCGACCAGAAAGAGATCGACGGCGGCACGCGCTGCCGGTTGAAGAACTCGAGGCTTGCGCTGTCATCGAAATACACGATCTACGGCGTGCTCGAGAACCTAGACGACGGGGGCGCTCACAGTAGTCGTATCGTCAACTCGCGCCTCTCGACCAAGAAGGTCGTCAAGGCCAAGTCGCTCTTCAGCGCTGAGGTGCTCGCCGCCTTCGCTCTGGTTTTCTTGGTGGTGGCTTATGTGCTGTTCCGGCGGGCCACCAAGGATCCGAACGTGGTGCCAGCGCCACGGGATGTTGCGCTGGTTCGGTGGAGCTTCAGCATCTTCACCGTCGCGACGCTGTTCTTCATATTTCAGACGGCCTACGTCGTTCCCGACTGGTTCCTCGTAAACTTCAACGCTCTCGATTTTAGACCGTTAAACGAGATCTACCCCAAGGTTGGCGAGTGGACTTGGCGCATTCTGCGGACCGTCATCAGCCGCTTCTATCTCGAAGGCGGTGACTACGATCTGTTTGCGATCTGGGTCCTCGACCCGCTGTTCATCTATGTGGTCGTAGCCAACTATTTCACCCTTCGCTACGTCTCCAAGCCCGAGGCGGGCACGGACAAGTACTGGCATCTGGCCAAGAGCGTCCTGACCTTGCCGACCATGTTCAGTCGCAAGCGCGAGCTGCACTGGTCCAAGTACTGCAAGGTCGCCGTGCTGACGCTGCTGGTGAAGATCTTCTACGTTCCCCTGCTGTGCAGCTGGGCGATCAACAACATCTTCCACCAGCGGAGCCTGATCGCCAATTTCAGCCTCGACTGGATGAAGATCCACGGCTTCTTCATCGCCGGCCTCATTCTGATAGACGTGGCGATCTTCGCCTTTGGCTATCTGGTCGAGCTGCCCCAGCTAGACAACCAAATCAAGAGCGTCGAGCCAACGCTCTTTGGCTGGGTCGTGTGCCTGGCGTGCTATCCACCGTTCAACAGCTTCTCCTTCTCCGCCTATGAGCACACGCTGATGGGTGCGGACCACACGCCGACTTTCGGGTTCTGGCGCTATTGGGCGCTGGCGATGGTGGCCATGCTGTGGTTCTTCTACGCTTGGGCGACCGTCGCTTTGGGGGTGCGGTCGTCCAACCTGACCAACCGCGGCATCGTGGACAGCGGGCCTTACGCCTATGTGCGTCATCCTGCCTATATCGCCAAGACCATGCTCTGGGCGGTGTCAGCCATGTTCATGGGGGATCGCAACTTCTGGATGTGCATCGGGCTGTTTCTGACCTACGGGGCGCGCGCTTGGACCGAGGAGCGGCACCTGTCCCGGGATCCGGACTACCTGAAGTACCGGCAGAAGGTCCCCTACCGCTTCATCCCCTGGGTGTGGTGAGTCGCCGTTACTGTGACGGCGCCCGGTCAATCCGACTCGTCGGTCAGCCGTTGGAGCAACTCGTCGCAGGGGCTGCCCAGCAGAAAGGCTAGCTCGTCCTCGGTGGCGTGGCCGTCGTCGATCAGCTGTTTGCGGATCTGGCGGTCGTCGGCGACGAGCTGATCGAGCGTCGCCTGGGTGTCGTCGTCTCCAGCGCGAGCTGCCGGCAAGAGCTCGCGCAGACGGGTGACCGAGCAGGTGCGGTCGTGCACGGCCATCAACGGGCGGGCACCAGAGGTTTCGTCGAGCAGCTGCCAACGGGTCAGGCCCGGGGTGGCGATGAGTTGATCAGCCGCCGAGGTGTCCCAACACCGCTGGGTGCGGCACTGACTGGGGCGGTTGTCATAGATGGCGCAGCTTTGGCTGGCCGGGTCGAACAAGCTGCAGCCCTGGCTGCCTGCCGCACCGATGCGTACACATTCCTGCTCCAGCGTGAGGGGTCGGCCGTGCCAGCGTGAGAAGACGGTCTCGCCGATTCGCAGCGTGACCAGCTGGGACCGTGCCACGATGCCCTCTTGCACCAGTCGCTCATCGCCGGGGTAGAGCGTCGGGCCAGCCCCTTCGCAGCAACCCCCGCAGCGCTGACAATATGGGCGGGTCGAGTAGGCCACCCGCCTGAAGACCTCTTCGAGCGCTAGCCCCGCCGCTGCCTCCTCACCGGGGGCGAGAGCGTTCCATCCCTTGGCCAGCTGCTGATAGTCCCGATCCTCGGCCAGCTTGGGCTCCACCTGCTCGACCTGGGCTCGGGAGCCAACCTCGTCGAGCCAGTGGGCGAGCCTGGCCCGACGGACCGAAGCCAGCTGCTGCCACCGATCGTTGCCTGTCATCGTCTGAGCCATGGTAACCCATAGCTCGCCCGATGCCGCTGTGTTGCGCTCAGAAAGCAGCGCGCGGCTCGCTGGCCCGGAGCGGCATGGAAGAGAGCAAGGCCCAAGGCAAGAGCACATGGCGCTTTCCCAGGCAGTTCTGGACGGCCAACCTCGTCGAGCTGTTCGAGCGCACCGCCTACTACGGCGTCTTCATCGGTTTGGTGCTCTACCTGACCCGCAACTATGGGTTCAACGACATCCATGCGGGCTGGGTGGCTGCCTATTTTGCGGCGGTCATCTATCTGGTGCCACCCTTCGCCGGGGCCTGGGCCGATCGAGTCGGCTTCCGCAAGGCCCTCGTGCTGGCCTTCGTGCTGCTGACCGTGGGCTACACCATGCTCGGTTGGTTCGGTACGGCGCCGGCGCTGGCGATGCTGGGTGCCGTCGGGATCAAGGTGGCCGCGGTGGGGGCTTTGACCACCATCTTGCTCGGCGGCGCCCTCGTCAAACCGATCATCAGCGGTACCGTGGTCAAGAGCTCGGACGACGCCAACCGGGCGCGAGCCTTTTCGATCTTCTACCAAGTCGTCAACATCGGCGCCTTCGCCGGCAAGACCCTGGCCTATTGGTGGCGCACCCGTTTTGGCCTCGAGTACGTCAGTTACTACTCGGCGGTGATGGCTCTTTGTGGCCTGGCGGTGGTGCTGATCTTCTATCGGGGACTCGACAGCGCTGGCGAGGGAAAGCCCTATTCCGAGATTTTTCGCGGCTTCAGCAAGGTGCTGCGCAACGGCCGCTTTCTCGCGCTAATCTTGATCGTGGCCGGCTTCTGGGTCATCCAGGGCCAGGTCTATGCGTCGATGCCCAAGTACATTCTCCGCACGGTGGGGGAGCACGCGCGGCCCGAATGGATCGCCAACATCAATCCGCTGATGGTGGTGCTCTTCGTGGTGCCCATCACCCACCTGGTGCGGCGCATTCGTCCGATCGCGAGCATTGGCATCGGTCTGTTCCTCATCCCACTGACGGCCATCTCCATCAGCCTCAGCCCAGTGCTCGAGAGCCTGGCCGGGCCGAGCATCTCGGTGTGGGGTCTCCAGGCGCACCCCATCACCGTGATGTTGGTCTTTGGCATCGGGTTGCAGGGCCTGGCCGAGTGCTTCTTGTCCCCTCGGTTTCTCGAGTATGCCTCGAAGCAAGCGCCAAAGGGCGAGGTTGGCCTCTACATGGGCTACTCTCACCTGACGACCTTCTTCGCCTGGCTCTTGGGCTTTGTCCTCTCTGGCTACTTACTCGACGCCTTCTGCCCCGACCCCAAGACCCTATCGCCTGAGGTCCAAGAGGCTCGGCTGCACGCCCTCGAGACAGGCGGTGCACTGCCTGAGGCTTATGCCCACGCCCATTACATCTGGTACGTCTTTGCCGCCATCGGGATGGCGGCCTTCTTGTGCTTGCTGGTCTACGATCGGGTCACTCGAACGGTCGGCGATGATGGGGGTAACTTGGCGGACCGTGAATCGCACGGAGCCGACGAGACGGATGACGAGGATTGACCCAACCTGACCACGCCCGCGTTTCGCCCAGGGCTAGCGGCGTGCTCGTCTGCTTGCTCGCCCTGGTGGTGCTCTTCGGCCACGCGATCGCCCGTCCGGCCATCGAGTCGCTATTTCTCAAGGCCCACGGCGCGGCGGGCTTGCCGAGCGTCTGGATTGCCGTGGCGGTCACCGCTGTCCTGACGGTGACCGCTTACAACGCTGCCGCCGCGCGATACCCGCTAGGGACGGTGATGATTGGCGCGGTGCTCGGCAGCCTCACCCTATTGGTGGCGCTGGTGCTGCTTCATGGCGCCGGCTGGCGACTCTCGGCGTTCTGGCTCTACGTGTGGAAGGACGTCCACATCGTGGTGCTGCTCGAGGCCCTCTGGAGCTTCGCCAACCTGGTGTTCAAGCAACAGACTGCGCGCTGGGCCTATGGCATGTTTTGCGCCGCCGGCTCGGTGGGTGGCATCAGCGGCAACTTGGTCGTGGGCAAGCTCGCCCTGGCGTGGAGCACAGAGGCAAGCTTGTGGCTGGTCGTGCCGATGTTCATGGTTCAGGTCGGTCTGGTGGCGTGGCTCGCCAAGGCCGCCGGCCAGCCGCAGCCCCAATCGCAGTCGGTCAAAGGCGAAGCCAGCAGCTTCGCCTTGCTGCGAAACAGCCCCTACCTGATTTGGCTCCTGGCGTTGGTGGGGCTGGTCCAGGTGGTCATTACGCTGATTGACTACACCTACAACGATGCCATTGCGCTCGCCTATCCGGACACCGACGCCCGCACCGTCGTCATTGGTCGGGTCTATGCAGCCATTGATGGCAGCGCCTTGGTGTTCCAGTTGGCGACGGGGCTGGTGTTGCGAGCTCTTGGCCTGCGCGCCACGCTGCTGAGTATTCCGGCGCTGCTTGGCATGGTCGTGGCCAGTTTTGCCATCGCGCCGCGTTTCGCCTTGATGGCCATCACCAAAGTGGCGAGCAAGGCCTTCGACTACAGCCTGTTCCGCGCCGCCAAAGAGATGCTCTACCTGCCACTTAGCTATGGGGAGAAGACGCGGGGCAAGGCCTTGGTCGACATGCTCACCTATCGAGTGGCCAAAGGCGGCGCGTCGCTGTTGCTGCTTGGCCTGCTCGCCTTGGGGATCCAAAGTGGTGTGCTACTGATCATCCTCGGCCTGATCGGCGCTTGGGTCGCCGTCACGCTCGCGGTGACCAAGCGGCACCGGCAGCTGATCGAGCGGTCGACGACGACTGGAGTTGAGCGGCCCGCCGACTGAGGTTGCGGTCCTGCCACCTGCTGACGCAAGATGGCACGGTGAGCGGTGAAGACGTTGCGCTTCCCCCGGGCGCGGTCATTGCGGGTTGTTACACCGTGGTCGACGCCATCGGCGTGGGCATGAGCGGGACCGTCTATCAGGTGCGCAAGGCGGGCAGCAACGAGGATCTCGCGCTCAAGCTGATGCACGCCGAGCTTCCGGACAGTGACACCGAGCGCCGCCGTTTCGCCCGGGAGGCGGAGGTCGTCAAGCAGCTGCTCCATCCCAACGTGGTACCGCTTCTCGACTATGGGCACAGCGACGATGGCACGCCCTTTCTCGTCTTCACGCTGCTTCGCGGTAGGACGCTCGAAGCCAAGCTCCAGGAGGAGGGAGCGCTCACCTGGGCGACCACCGCGCGCCTTTCCATCGGCGTGTTGCGGGCCCTCGAAAAGGCCCACGAGCTCGGAATCGTCCATCGGGACATCAAGCCTGGGAACATCTTTCTGGTGACCCGCCCGTTAGGGGAGGTCCCCCAGGTCATCGATTTCGGCCTCGCAAAGGTCGTCGGCGAGTCGGACTACGCCGATCCCCGCCGCGCCAATGGTGAAGTGATCGTGGGCACGCCCCGCTACATGGCGCCTGAAGAGGTTCGGGGAGGACGGATCGGCCACGAAGTGGACATCTATGCCTTCGGCTTGGTGATGGGCGAGATGCTGGTGGGCGAGCCGCTCGTTACGGGCAAGACCGACGTTGATTTCTACGTGGCTCAGGGCTCGGATCGGCCCATCGATCTGCCGCCGTTGGTGATGTCATCGCCCTTCGGCCCGGTGATCCAGCGGGCGGTGAGCAAAGATGTTCAAGTGCGCTATCGGCTGGCTAGCCAGATGCTTGCCGATCTGCGCGCCGCCATCGAGCAAGTCGGCATGGTCGCGGATGATGACGAGGACGACGAGGACGACGAGGACGACATGGTGGCCACTGCGTTCCTCAACCCAGAGATGGCCCGCCAGTTGTTGGAGAGCAGCCCTCACTCCCAGAGGATGCGGGAGGCCATGAACCTGGCGGCCTCGCGGACCGACCACGAACAAGCCGACGCAGCCCTCGCGACGGTCGCTGACAGCGAGCCTCCCAGCGACGATTCGCTGGAGCTCGCGCTCGACATCGCGACCGCCGGGCTCAGCAGCGCGCCTCCACCGGCCCGGCTCGACCCATCCCCAGGTGGCCAGCAAGCACCTTCCGAGCCCCAACCGCCGCCGATCGACCATCCCGAGGTCCGACCACCCGTCGTCGCTGACGTCCCGCTTCCCCAGCCGCAGACCCCGGCTGCTGAGACCCGTAGCGAGGCGTTTCTCTGGGTGATACTGGCGATCGTGGTGGCGCTGACCCTGGTGGGCGTTGCCGTGTTTGTCTGGCTCACCGTTCTACGGCTGCATTGACTGGCGGAGGATTTCGCTACCGCTTCAGCCACGGGCACGCACCCGAGCGCGACCCCGAGCCCGCCCGAGTGCTGGATATCGCGGTGGCGACGAAAATTGCTTGACAGCCCACGGGCTCACCGGCTAGATATTCTGTAGTATCGTAGTTACGCAATTGCGAAACAATGAAAATTGCGAATCCAGAAATATTTCGCCTACATGCGGAATTCTGCAAGGTCCTGGCGAACCCCAAGCGGCTAATGATCATCGCCCTGCTGAGCAAACGGGAGATGAGCGTGGGCGAGATGGCCCAGGCGTGTGACGTACCCCTCAGCACCATCAGTCAGCATCTCCGGGTGCTTCGCGAGCGGTTCGTGGTCAACACCCGCAAAGAGGGTCAGACCGTATACTGCCAGCTCGCAGACGAACGCCTCATGGATGCCTGTGTAAGGATTCGAACGGTCCTGCTGGACAACATGCGCCGGCGGGGCACCTTGGCACGGGAGATCGATCCGGAAGGCGTGAGCGACGAGGACTGAGGGCTCCCCTTTTTTTGCGCACTTAGTTGCGTACTGTCGAAACATTGAAACATCGAATCTATTGAACCACTGGATAAAGAACAGCGTGGAGTCCTCGGGGGCCTGCCCCATCGGGTGCAGGGTCCTGGAGGGACCGACCGTGCTGGAGAAAGGACGTCATCGTCATGGATCCTGAAGACCTGGAAGATCTGGAGCCCAAGAAGATCGTGGACGCCCGCGGCAGTGCCTGCCCAGGGCCGCTGTTGGAGGCAAAGAAGGGCATCGGTGCGGTGTCCGTGGGTGACGTGCTGGAGATCCGCTCCAGTGACAAAGGCACGCTGGCCGATATCCCCATCTGGGCGAAGAAGGTGGGCCATGAGTTTCTCGGCAACGTCTCGGCCGACGAAGGTTACGACCGCCTGTTTGTGAAGCGCGGCAAATAGCGCGACGCCGGCAGTCTGCAGGGTCCGGCCTGTCCAACCACGCTGGTGGCGTGCTGGGCCCTGTTGCTGCGATCGCGAGCCTAGGGGGACACGTCCATCGGCCGTCCGAGGGTGAACTATGCGTGAAGACGAACGCTCAATGCAGCCCAAGATTCTGATCCTGGCCACCAGCAGCTGTGCTTACCCGGGCGCCGATGCCACGGGCCAGGCGCACCTGTCTTATTCAACCAACACCTACGTCATGAATGTGCCGTCCCCGGCCGTCTTCCCGGAGCAGTTCTACTTCGACTGTTTCGACCGCGGCATTGGCGGGATCATCGTCATGTCCTGCGGCGTGGAGTGTCCCTACGACGGGGCCTACGAGCAGCTAGCGGCGCGGCTCGACCAGGTCTCCCTCGCCATGCGCGAGCGGGGGATCACTCAGGGCCGCTTGAAGCTCTGCTCGATCTGCACCGTGTGCACGAAGTCCTTCGTGAAGGCGGTCACCGAGATGAATGACCTGCTGGCGCAGGAGGAGGTGGCGTCATGAGCCAGGTTCCTGCAATCGTGGACGCCCTCGTCGTGGGCGCCGGCATCGCTGGCCTTCAGGCCGCACTGGATCTCGCCGACCAGGGATACCAGGTGGCCGTGGTGGAGCGTCAGCCGACCATTGGCGGGGCGATGATCGGGCTGAGCAAAGTGTTCCCGACGCTGGACTGCGCCAGCTGTATCACCACGCCGAAGATGGCGGCGGTGGCGCACCACGCGAACATTACCGTGCTGACCTATTGCGAGCTGCAGTCCGTCCAGCGAGAGGGTGAGGTCTTCCAGGCCGAGGTGCTGCAGAAGCCGCGCTTCGTGGATGAGGAGCTCTGCATTGGCTGTCGTCTTTGCGAGTACGCCTGCGACCCCGAGCTGCCGGACCAATACCAGGGCGGCTACAGCGCGTTGCGGGCCATTTACATTCCTTTCGGCAATGCCATTCCCCAGCTGGCGCTCATTGATCAAGAGCACTGCATTCTCTGCGGGAAATGCGTCAAGGCTTGTCCAACGGACGCCATCGACTTCGAGCAGAAGCCAGTGACGCTGACCTTCGAGGCTCGGACGGTCATTGTCACGACCGGGTGGAAGCTCACCCCGATCGACGCCAAGCCTCAATACCGGGCTACGGAGATCGCCAACGTCATCTCGCCGTTACAAATGGAGCGGTTGCTGGCACCCCACGGCCCTTATGGCCGGGTGCTGCGACCGGCGGATGGCAAGGTTCCCGACTCGATTGCCTATGTCCAGTGTGCTGGTTCCCGGGATGCCACCCTCGGCGTGCCCTACTGCTCCCGGGTTTGCTGCATGTACGCCATCAAGCAGGCGATGTTGCTCAGCGGTGCCGTGCCCCTGGCGGACATCACCATCTACTACATGGACATTCGCGCCTTCGGTAAGGGCTACGAAGAGTTCTACCAAACCGCCCAGGCCATGGGGGTCCAGTTCATCAAGGGCAAGGTGGCGCGGATTACCGAGGGCGACAATCGGGACGTCACCCTGCGGGTGGAACGGATCGACGAGCTCGGTCAAGTGGAGGAGCGACACCACGATCTAGTGGTGCTGTCCCTAGGCATGCTGCCTGGGGACAATCCGAGCCGCCTGGTGCCCCTGGAGATTGCCGAGGATGGCTTCGTCGCCACCCCGCGGGCCAAAGAGGCTCCCTGCGACACCGGCGTCGAGGGGATCTTCGTGGCTGGCACCGCCACCGGCCCCAAGGACATCGTGGACACCATCGTCGAGGCCGGCGGCGCGGCTGCGGAGGCGTCGCGCTACCTGAGGAGCCAGGGGCACAGTGCCGTCACGGCCGAAAGCGCCGTCACGGCCGGGAGTGAGGCACCATGAGCGAATCCAAGAACAAGGCCAAGCCATCGCCCGCTGAAAAGACGCCTGCGCCTGCTGCCGAGAAGGCTGACCAGGCGCCTGGGATCGGGGTTTACGTCTGCCACTGTGGCGGCAACATCTCAGACGTCGTGGATGTGCAGCGGGTCGTGGACGAGGCGGCTCGGCTGCCCGGCGTGGCTGTGTCCCGCACCAATACGTTCATGTGCTCGGATCCAGGACAGAACATGATCCTGGAGGACATCAAGGCAGGACGGGTGGATCGGGTCGTGGTTGCCGCATGCTCCCCGAGCCTCCACGAGACCACCTTCCGGAGCCTCTTGGCCCGGGCGGATGTGAACCCTTTCCTCGTCGAGCAGGCGAACATTCGGGAGCAGTGCAGCTGGGTGCACCACAAGGGCGAGGAGGCCACCGCCAAAGCCAGCACGCTGGTGCGCATGGGCGTAGGCAAGGCCCGCCACCTCGTGCCGCTGTCACCGGTGCGGGTGGACGCGGTCAACCGGGCGCTGGTGATCGGCGGCGGTGTGGCAGGGCTGCGGGCAGCGCGGGATCTCTCCGGGCTGGGCATCGATGTGGATCTGGTGGAGCGGGAGGCCGAGCTCGGTGGCTTCGTGCGGCAGCTCGATCGAGTCTATCCGGACGGGGAGTCTGCTGCGGCGCTCATTGGGCGTCTGGTGTCGGACATCGAGGGCGATCCCCGGGTGACGATTCACCGAGGAGCCGACGTTCAGCGCGTCGAGGGTTACATCGGAAACTTCAGCGCGACGATTGTCACTAGCGGGGAGGGCGATGGCTCGACCGCTGAGATCGAGGCCGGTGTGGTGGTGGTTGCGACTGGGTTCCGACCCTACGCGCCCAGTCGGAAGGAGTTTGGCTGTGGCCGGCTGCCTGGCGTCGTCACGCTGCCCGAGTTCGGGCGCATGCTGGCCGAGTTGCCGGCCGATGCGGAGGCGCTCGAGGTGGATGGCCGTCCGGTGCGCAGCGTCGGTTTCATTCATTGCGTGGGCAGTCGACAGGTCGAGGGCGTGAACAAGCCGCCCAAGGGAGGGACCCTCAACACTCATTGCTCGCGGGTCTGTTGCACGGCGACTCTGCAAGCCGCCACCCAGCTCCGTGAGCGCTTCGCCGATGTGGCGATTCACGACTTCTATCAGGACATCCGGACCTACGGTCGCGGTCACGAAGAGCTTTACGAAAAGGCCTCGCGGGCTGACGTGATTTTTCATCGCTACACCGGCGACAAGCCGCCGAAGGTCCGCAAGGCGCCGGAGGACGATGATTGCGGCTTGATCGTCAACGTCATCGACGGCCTGACCTGGGGTGAGGAGCTCGAAGTCGGGCTCGACCTCACCGTGCTGTCCGTCGGCATGACGCCAGGGGATATCCCGGCGATTACCGCGGGCCTCAAGCTGGCCACCAGCGCCGACGGGTTCTTGCAGGAAGTGCATCCCAAGCTCCGACCGGTGGAGATGGCGGTCAAGGGCGTGCTGCTGGCTGGCGCCTGTCAATCGCCCAAGGACATCGGCGAGAGCTGCGTGTCTGCTTCGGCCGTCGCGGTCAAGGCGGCTGCCCGGTTGGGCAAAGGCTACGTGGAGCTCGAGCCCTATGTGGCCCAGGTCGACCCAGCTCGTTGCACCGGCAGCGGCAAATGCGTGGAGGTCTGCCCGGTAGAGGGTGCGATTCAGCTCGAGGGGGCGGAGGGCGCCCAGCGCGCGAAGGTCAATCCGGCGATCTGTACGGGCTGTGGTTGTTGCGTGGCCGTCTGTCCGGAGCTGGCTCTCGATGTCGCCGGATGGACCTTGGATCAGTTCGCCGCGATGGTCGATGCCATCACGGAGGACCAGGAGGTCGCAAGCTGATGACCACCGGAATTACCGAAGGCAAGGAAGAGCTCAAGGCCCTCCTCAAGCGTCTGCGCAGTGAGCGCAAAGACCAGCTCACCGCGGCCCAGCAGCACCACAAGGTGCTCTCAGGGCTGCGGCGCAAGGTCAAGAAGGCCCTCGCGGAGGGGCCCCAAACCGTGCCCGTTCTGGCGGCGGCAGTGGAAGCGAGCACCGACGAGGTGCTGTGGCACCTGGCAGCCATGCGCGCCTACGGGTTGGTCGCCGAGGACGAGCAGGACGGGGACTACTTCAAGTACCGCCTGGTGGACGACAAGAAGAAAGGACGGTGACGATATGGCCACCCGCGTCAACCCCCGGCTGCTGTCCGAGATCAAGCGGTACGGCGCCTTCGACATCAGCGCCTGCTTCAATTGCGGTAACTGCACGGCGGTCTGTCCGCTGTCGAAAGACAACGACGCCTTTCCGCGGCGCATGATCCGCTACGCTCAGCTCGGCCTCGATGAGCACCTGATCTCCAACAAAGAGCTCTGGCTCTGCCAGCATTGTGGCGATTGCTCCGAGACCTGCCCCCGTCAGGCCGGACCGGCAGAGTTCATGGCTGCCTCGCGACGCTACGCCATCAGCCAGTTCGATCCGTCTGGGCTGGCGCGAAGCCTCCATCTCTCGACGGTTCGCATTCTGGCGATCATGGGGATCCTGGGGGTGATCTTCGCCGGCCTGCTGCTCTGGAAGTCTGCCGGGGTGCCTGCGGATCCGGCCACCCAGTTCTCGACGGCCACCATGCTCGACTTCGTGCCGTTTCACGTGCTGCACGACCTGGGCATCGGAGTGTTCGTGCTCTTGGCGGTCGTTGCTCTGCTGACCCTTGGCAACATGCTCTGGATGCTGGCTCACGCGCCGGTTCCCGGAGGGGTGGGCCAACCGGACGGGACGCCGCGACGGTTTCCTCTTGGCGCGGCCTTTCGGGCGCTGCGGCTGACCTTGTCGGACGTGTTGCTCCATCGCCGTCAGCGGGATTGCGACAACGAGCAGACCAGTCCGGCGCTCTTGCCGTTTCGCCGGTGGTTCTTGCACCTCTGTATCCTGGCCGGTTTTGGCGGCTTGGCGGCGGCCACCACGCTGGACTACCTGTTCAAGGATCCGGATCTGCACGTGATGCCCTGGTCTCCCATCAGGCTGCTGGGCATCTTGTCGGGCTTGGTATTCACCTATGGCACCAGCGTGGTGCTCATCAAGCGGCTGTTCGCCAAGCGTCAGCCCGGCCCGACCGCCACGGCGAGCCAGCGCTATTACGCCCACACCGTGAAGTCCGATTGGCTCTTCCTGTGGCTGCTGTGGCTCGTGTCGGTCACCGGCTTCGTGCTGACCGCGGCCATCTATCTGCCGGTCGGGGCTACCTGGCTCTACGGGGTCTTCTTGGTGCACGTGGTGCTGGCCATGGAGCTGTTGATCCTGATGCCCTTCACCAAGTTCGCCCACGTCATCTATCGGCCCGTGGCCATCTGGTACCAGCACTTCCGGCGGCTTCGGGCGCCTTCGAACTGAAACAGAATCACAAGGAACAGAAACGACATGTCAGATCAGAAGACCGAAAAGATCGTCATCTTTGGAACCCACGGCCCCGAGGATCCCGAGCGGGCCACGCTCCCCTTCATCATGGGTAACGCGGCGCTGATCATGGAGTCCGAGGCCGTGGTGATCCTGCAGGGTACCGGGGTGCTTCTAGCGGTGGAGGGCTGTTACGAGCACGTCTTCGCCGCCGGGCTGCCCCCTCTGAAAGAGCAGGTGAAGATCTTTCTCGAGCAGGGCGGCAAAGTCCTCGTCTGCACGCCTTGCATCAAAGAGCGGCAGATCGACGAGACGATGCTCATCAAGACTTCAGAGCCCATCGCCGCGGCTCGTGCGATTCAAGAGGTGCTCGAGTCCAACGGGGTGATCAACTACTGACGCGCGGTGGCCGTTCGTTGAGCGCCGCGTGGCCCTTGTGGGCCCAGCTCATGCGCGGCGCTCATGAGCGGACGAATGCACGACGCCAGGTGAGCCAGCGCGACGGCTCGTTCACCTAGTTCTTGCCGGCTGACGGCCGGCGTGTCGAGCGCAGGCCGGCTGGGGCGGCGAGTCCAAGAGCCAGAAGCCAGAGCGAGTGGCCTGCAGAGCGCCCGGGCGCCGCGGTGGTGCAGGACGAGTCCGTGGCGGAGTCTTGGGTGTTCTGATCGTCCGTGCCGTTGTTGGGATCGCCGCCGGACGTGGTGCCCGCGCCTCCGGCGCCACCGATGGGTTGGCCGCCTCCCGCTGCGCCACCACCGACACCCGAGCTGCTCGAGCTGGTGCTGCTCGACGAGCTGCTGCTGTCGTCGCAGCTGGACGCGTCCTCACATTCGGACACGCAGGCCGTGTCGCAGATGCATTCGGTGATGTCAGCGTAGAGGCTGAGGCCGGCGGCGTGTTGGATCATACACATCTGCCGGCAGGTCGCGTTGGTGCATTCGTCGATGCAATCGCTAAGGGTCGTGCAGACCGAGTCGGCGAGACAGGTCTCGAGCGTCGCGACGCAAGCGCCTTGCCCATTGAGGGCGTAGAACTGACACTGGTTGCAGCTCAGCGTCGGAATCGGCGTGTTGTTGATGTAGTTCATGATGAACGAGTCGTAGACTGTCGAGAGGCGACCGCTCGTGCCAATGATGTTGCAGTTCACGTCAGAGGTGGACGTGATACCTGCGACCCGCTCGGTGCCCAGCGTGAGCTGGGGGCCACCGCTGTCGCCGGAGCAGACGCCACCGGTGTATTGCTGGTAGTTGAACGTGCCAGCTTGGGTGTGCCAGATCTCGCCGACGAATTCGCGCCGAACGGTGTTGGCCGAACCGGGCGCGGGACCGGCCTTGCCATAGCCCACATGGCGAATCGCCGTGCCCTGGCTCAGGTTGTCTTGGGCGGGGCTCATCGCAGGAATCGATGGCGTGCTCGGACCAACGCTGCCAATGCGCACAATCATGAAGTCATTGTCTGGCGCGCTGGTGTAGTTGGGGTGCACCTCGAAGCTCATGACCGGGTACACGTAGTCCGGGTCGGTGTAGTCGTTGCCCTGGCGCACTTGCACCGGCGTGCCACAGTGGGCTGCAGTAATGACGTGTCCGATGTTGCCTGCCGTGTGGATGACGGTGCCCGAGCAGGCCGAGTTGTTCCCGAGTACCGCCACGACTGCGGGATGAGCCGTGTCCGGGGTGCCGTTGATGATCTCCTGTTCGAGTTGTCCCACATAGGTCGGATCGCCGGGTTCGGTGGTATCGGCGCAGCCACTGGCCAGCACGACGAGGGAACAGTAAGTGACGGTCGCTGCGGTACAGAATGGCGATTGTCGGCCCACGGGCTTTCTCCGGCTAGAACAAGGGGGCTCCTGGAGGATAGCGGAATCCAACCGGTGCCGTCGAACGCTGACGCGAGCTGCCTAGTGGCCTAAGCTGAACGGGTGAAGCAAGATCCCAGTGCCGGTCCGGTCGAGCCCTTCCAAGGCTGTGGCGGGGGCTCGTCCGAGTCGGGCTCGACGGACGACGAGCTGTCTTCAGAGCGATACGAGGCTGTGCTGAACAGCATCTCGGACGGCGTCTTCACCATCGACGCCAGCGGCCGCATCACCTGCTTCAACCGGGCCGCCGAACAGATCACTGGCTTCTCTCGGGAGGAGGCGGTCGGTCAACCCTGTAGCACCGTGTTTCGCTCGGACATTTGCAAGGATGCCTGTGCCTTGCGTTACACCATGGAGACCAAGAACCCGGTCGTGGATCTGATGGTCTACATTCAAACGGCCGCAGGTGAAGAGATCCCCGTGAGCATCTCTACCGCCTTGTTCCGAGACAAGTCAGGCACGGTGGTGGGCGGAGTCGAGACCTTCCGCGATTTGCGGCAGGTCGAAGCCCTGCGTGCGCGGGTGAAGGAGCGCTACCGCTTCGGTGACATCATCACCAAGAGCGAACAGCTGCTCCTGTTGCTCGACACGCTGCCCACCATCGCAGCGAGCGGCAGCACGGTGCTGGTCACCGGCGAGAGCGGTACGGGCAAGGAGCTGGTGGCTCGCGCGATACACGACTCCAGCGGCCGCGTGGATGGCCCCTTCGTGGCGGTCAACAGCGCCGGAATTCCCGACACGCTGCTGGAGGCAGAGCTGTTCGGCCACGAGGCCGGAGCCTTCACTGGAGCGGTCAAGGCCAAGCCCGGCCGGCTGGGCCGAGCCGAGGGCGGCACGTTGTTCCTAGATGAGATAGGCGACCTGCCCATGCAGCTGCAGGCCAAGCTGTTGCGGGTCCTGCAAGACCGCTCCTACGAGCCCCTCGGCGCCACCGAGCCCAAACACGCCGACGTGCGGTTTGTGGCGGCCACCAATCGAGATCTGGACGACATGGTTGCCGAGGGAACCTTCCGTAAAGATCTCTATTACCGCATCAAGGTTTTCGAGCTCAGGCTTCCCCCGTTGCGGGAGCGCATGGGCGACGTGCCGCTGCTTGCCGACCATTTTGTCACGCAGCTGTCCAACGAGCAGGGCAAGCGGGTCACGGGACTTTCGCCGGATGCGTTGAAGATACTGATGAGTCACGCTTTCCCAGGCAACGTCCGGGAGCTGCAGAACGCCGTCGAGCACGGCTTTGTGCTGGCGGCGGGGAGCCTGATTCACGTCGAGCACCTGCCGGCCTGGGTCAGGCCGACGACACCCTTGGTCGCCGAGGCGGAAACCCTCGAGGATCTGGAGCGCGCCCATATCCTCACCACGCTGCGACGCAACGACTACAGCCGCCTCGCCACTGCGCGACAGCTCGGGATCCACAAGACCACCCTCTTTCGCAAGATCCGCAAGCTCGGAATCGAGCTGCCGGACAAGGACGGTCGATCCGCTCCCGACCGGTAGCTAGTTGGCGGTCCGCTGGCTGGCGTGCTGGCGTTTCACCTCTGATGACTGGCTGAGCCCAAGGGGTTGCACGGTAGCGTTGTGCAACCCCAGGGCGGAGGCGAGTGGCGGATTCGCTACCGTGCCGATCGGCGTGGTGAGAGCCGTTTCGGTG
>JAUVCD010000832.1 GCA_030590865.1 Myxococcales bacterium
GGTCTGGTGAGCCTGCTGGTAGTCGTAGAGCGAGGCGCGGAGACTGGGATTGCGCTCCATCGCCTCACCGACAGCGTCAGCTTCATCCAGCTGGGTGCCCTGGGCACGGGCATGACCAGCCGCGCCGAGCAGCACAGCCGCGGCCACCACCACCTTGGCAACGAAGTGAGTTTCATTCGTGACGTAGTGCATCGATAGGATCCAGATTGGCGGCCTTGCGGGCAGGCAAGAAGCCGAAGAGCACGCCGATGAAGGCTGAGAAGGCAAATGATATGGCGACAATCGTGGGGGAAACCACCAGCGGCACCTTCATGGCGTTGGTCGCCGCCCAGCCGCCGGTCACGCCGAGCGCCACGCCGATAAAGCCGCCCAGGGTCGATAGCACCATGGCTTCGATCAGGAACTGTAGGAGCACATCGCGGCCCCGGGCGCCGATGGCCAAACGGATGCCGATCTCTCGAGTCCGCTCGGTGACCGACACCAGCATGATGTTCATGATACCGATGCCGCCGACCAGCAGGCTCACCCCGGCGATGGCCGCGAGCAGCGCGGTGAGCATGGCCGTGGTGGAGGAGACCATCTCGATGATCTCGGCGACGTCGCGCACGTTGAAGTCGTCTTCCGCCCCGGGGCCGATACGTCGCCGTTCTCGGAGCAGCGCCTCAATCTGCATTTTGACGTTGCTGGTGGACCGATCGGCAGCCACCGTCACGTAGATCATCGATACGTCACGATTGCCGACGATCCGCTGCTGGAAGGTCTTGAGCGGCAGGATGATGGTGTCATCGTTGTCCATGCCCATCGTGCCGGCGCCTTTGGACTCGAGCACGCCGATGACTCGGCAGGAGAGTTTGCCAACCCGGATCGACTCGTCGAGGGCCTCGCCAGAGCCGAACAGCTCCTTGGCCACCGTGGCGCCGAGCACGCAGACCGGGCGCCCCCCTTTCACATCCGCGGCGTTCATCAAGCGACCCTGGTCAATCTCGAAGCCGCGGACGGCAAAGTAGTCGGTGGTCGAGCCGGTGACCGAGGTGCTCCAGTTCTGATTGCCGTAGACGACGAGCTGCTGCTTGCTGCCGCTCGGCGCCACGGCCGCCGCGCCGGCGATATCACGCCGGATGGCATCGGCGTCGGCTAGCTCGAAGGACGAGGCGGCGGAGCGAGATGGCCCCCTCCGATGAGCACCAGGCCGGACCATCAAGAGGTTGTCGCCTAGCGACGAGATGCTCTGTTTGACGCTGGCGGTGGTGCCGTCCCCGATGGTCACCAGCGCGATGACCGATCCCACGCCGATGATGATGCCGAGCATGGTGAGGAAGGAGCGCATGGCGTTGCGCCTGATCTCGCTCAGCGCCATCCACAAAGTGCCTAAGATCATCGGGTCCTCCCCGGCTGGGCACGATCGTCCTGGACGCGCCCGTCGCGAAAGAAGACCACCCGCGTTGCAAAGGCGGCCATGTCCTGCTCGTGGGTCACCATGACGATGGTGATCCCCCGCGTCTGGTTGAGCTCGGCAAGGAGCTCCATGATCTCGATGCTCCGCGCCGAGTCGAGGTTGCCCGTCGGCTCGTCCGCGAGCAGCAACGACGGCTCGGTCACCAGCGCCCGGGCAATGGCCACCCTTTGCTGCTGCCCTCCTGATAGCTCGGCCGGTGTGTGCTTCTCACGCCCTTCGAGCCCTACCGATGCGAGGGACGCCCGGGCACGGACCCGTCGCTCGTGAGCTGGGACGCGGCGGTACACCAGCGGTAGCTCGACGTTCTCCTGGGCCGAAGTGCGAGCCAGCAAGTTGAACCCCTGAAAGACGAAGCCAATGTAGTGACGACGAAGCAAGGCCCGCTGGTCACGATCGAGCGTCCCCACGTCGACGTTGTGAAACAGAAACTCTCCGCTGGTCGGAGTGTCCAAGCAGCCGATGATGTTCATACAGGTCGACTTGCCCGAACCGCTCGAGCCCATGACGGCCACGAACTGGCCCGGCTTGATGATCAAGCTGACCCCATCGAGAGCCCGCACCTCAGCCGCGCCCTTGCCATACACCTTGGTGATGTTCCGGAGCTCGAACCACGGCGCACGGGGGGCAGGCTCGTCTCCCACGGCGGTCACTCCTCGGGCTTCTTCATGTCGGTGATCACCTCGGTGCCCGCTTCGAGCTTGCCTTTGATGACCTCGGTGACCTGCCCATCCGATAGACCGGTCTTCAGCCGAATCGGCTGGGGCTCTCCGCCCTCGAGCACCCACACCATGGTTCGTGGCCCCCGCTTTCCACCTGGCCCGCCCTTGCTCCCGCTGGCCGAGGCGCTCGGCGCCCCCTTGGGTCGCTTCCCCCGCGACATGCCACGCATCCGCAAGCCCGGCATCCCCCCGCCCTTCTTGGACTCGTCCTGGAGCGGCTTGAAACGTAGCGCCGCGTTGGGCACCAGGAGCACGTCCTTGCGAGAGGCCGAGACGATGGTCGCCGTGGCGGTCATGCCTGGACGGAGGGACAGATCATCGTTCTTCACCGAGAGGAGCGCCTCGTAGGTGACCACGTTGTCCTTCAGCGTCCCGATGTTGTGGATCGACTGTAGCTTGGCGCTGAAGGTGCGCTCCGGGAAGGCGTCGACCACGAAGCTGGCCGCCTGCCCTTCTTGGACCTGGCCGATGTCGGCCTCATCAATGGCGACGGTGAGCTCCATTTCCTTCAGGTTGCGCGCTAGGGTGAACAGGACCGGCGCCTGCAGCGAGGCCGCCACGGTCTGGCCGACCTCCACGGTGCGAGCCAGCACCACTCCATCCATGGGCGCAATGATCTTGGTCTTGTCCAGCTTGGTCTGAGCCGACTCGACGGAGGCTCGGGTCACGGTGATTTGCGCCGCCGCCGACCGGGACGCGGCCTCGGCGCGGGCAGCCGCGGCGACGGCGGTTTCGAGCTGTTGTTGTGAAACTAGCCCGTCGGCCGCCAGGGCCTTGGTGCGATCGGCGGTCGCGCGCGCCTCCTTGGCCGTGACCTTGCGACTCGCGAATTCGGCCTGGGCGGCCATCAGCTGGGCGCGGGTTTGGTCACGGGCTGCTGCGAGCTGTTGCGGATCGATCTCGCAGAGCACCTGGCCCTCTTTGACCAAGTCGTTGAAGTCGACGTGGACCGCCTTGACGGTGCCGCTGACCTCGGCGCCGACCTCGACGGTGTCCCGTCCCTGCAAGCTGCCCGTGGCCGTGACCGTGGCCTCGAGATTGCCACGGGTCGCAGGCTTGGTGACGTAGTGAGCTTTCTCCTCGCCACTGGAGCGACCGCGCCACCAAACCACGCCAGCGCCAATGGCTCCCAGAATCACCAGAGCGACCAACCGCCACAGCCACCGCCGCAAGGCGCCGCCCTGGCCGACGCCAAGGTTGCGCCGCACATCGGTCGACCGAGGTGGCGGCGGCACGCCGGCCGAATCCAGTGGCGCAGCCTCACCACCGAAACCTCTGCTTTCGGGCCCTTGCGGGCCGCCGGAGGGAGGCACGCCCGGGGACACCGAGCTCGGG
>JAUVCD010001037.1 GCA_030590865.1 Myxococcales bacterium
GACCGGCCAGAAGATCTCTGCCCCATTGCTCGAGAGCTACTCCGTCGCCGTGGTCACGAGCTGCCCCCAGAGCTTGTGGAGGTCGAGGCCGTCGAACGCTTGTTGCTCCAGCCTTGGCCGCGCAACGTCCGTCAGTTGGCCAGCGTGCTCGAGGCGACGGGCCGCATCGACCCCGACCCGGGATTGCGACTGTGGTCGCTAGACGAGGTGCTCGGCCAGCAGCCTTCGCCCAAACCGCCGCTGTCGCCCAAGGTCATCGAGGCCGCCGTGGCGGCTTGCGGGGGCAACGTGACCGCCGCCGCGCGCCGGCTCGGCGTGTCTCGCGGCCGGCTCCTGCGGATGCGGAAACAGGCGACGAAGGTCTAACGAGCCCGCCGAGCGCTCGTGCGCCCCGTCAATCCACGGCTGGCCAGGCACAGCGGAGGCCAATGATGTGGCTTCGTCCTTCCGGCGTTCCGGGATGACGTCGGGCGACGCGAACGTCCCTCCCATCAGGGGTGTTCCAGGCGCCGCCGCGTAATACTCGCCGCGACTCGCCACAATCGGGGCGGTCATAGAGGCAGTAGGGGGCGGCGGTCCATTCCCACACGTTGCCTGCCATGTCCGTCAAGCCGGCGGCGGTTGCTCCTCTTGGAAAACGGCCCACCGGCGCAGTGGCTGGGAACCCGTCATCGTCGTCGTACATCGAGGCCCAGTCGCCCTTGCTCGCCTCTTTCAACAGCCCACTCAATAGCTCGGCGCATTCGGTCCCGCAGCCGTTGAGCCGCTGGCCGGAGGGCAGCTCATTGCCCCACGGATAGTCTCGTCCATCGCTGCCACGGGCGGCATATTCCCATTCTTCTTCCCTGGGCAGTCGGCGGTTCTGGGCCGCGCAGTATTGCTTGGCCTGGTGCCAGTCTACGCAATTGACGGGGTGGTTCTGACGGTCGTCCCGATTGCCGTTGCAGAACTTTCCCCAGAAGGACTGAACTCGCGGCGTAATCCCTTCCCAATAGACCGTCTTTGCGGCAGGTGTGCAGGAACGGCAGGCGGCATAGGCGGCCACGGTCACCTCGGTCTCATCGAGGCAGAACGAGGCTACGGCCTCGCTGTGTTTGGGCGTTTCGTCAGTCCGCGTCTCGTCAGCGGGATCCGAGCCCATCGCGAAGGTTCCGCCACCGATGAAGCGCATGCCCGCGGGGCAAGAATCAGGGGTGATGACGATTGCAGGGAGGGCAGAAGGCTGTGGGGAGGGCGTCGCTACAACGCGCTTGTCACTCAACCCCATCGCGGCCACGACGGTGGCGGCCAACACCACAGCGGTGGCTGCCCCTCGGCGCCAGGTGAGTCTCGGCCCAGCATTCCGAGTGGCGGTGACCGAGCCGGTGGTGCCGTGGCTGGTGCCCGCCTTGGTGCCTGCGCTAGCGCCTGCCTCAGCTGGCGGCTCTCTGGGGGGGGGCGCCATGGCCCGCGGGGCGTGGGCCATGGTGTCGCCGGCGGGCTCGCCGTTATCCCCGTCGCTCGTGGGCTGCTCGCCGCCGTCCCGCGCTTGCAGCTGCGTCGTTGCGTTACCGAGTGCTTCGGCGCTAGCGGCTAGGCGGGCTTGCGCCCGTGGGCTGGCGCCGGCGCGCAGACTGTCGCGACGGGCAGCGCGCTGCCTGGCCACCACGGCCACGAATGCTTCGGCGAGTTCGCGGGCCGATGAGAACCGACCCGACCGATCGAGGCATAGCGTCTTGGCGAACCAATCATCCAACTGGGCGGGTAGCTGTGGTTGCAGCACCGAGGCCGGCTCGTATTCCCCACGCAGCACTGCCGCCCCTACGGTCACGATGGTGCTACCGGCGAAGGGCAAGGCGCCGGTGAGCGCTTGGTAGGTGACGATCCCCAGCGCCCAGATGTCAGCCCGATGGTCGACATCGCTGCGACCTTCGAGCTGCTCAGGGCTCATATAGGGGGGCGATCCGATCACCGTCCCTGTTTGGGTGATCGCTGCGCCAGGCTCGGCGACGGGGCCCTCGCCGACCACCTTCGCCACCCCGAAATCAAACACCTTGGCGAGCATTGGCTCCCCTGGGTCCGCCTCGGTGAGGACGATGTTGTGGGGCTTGATGTCTCGATGCACGATGCCCTGCTGGTGGGCGCTCTCCAGCGCTTCAGCCACCTCCACCACCAGCGGCGTGACGCGTTTCAGGCTC
>JAUVCD010000789.1 GCA_030590865.1 Myxococcales bacterium
GTTGCAGCGGTCTTGGTCGAGCCGATCCAAGGAGAGGGGGGTGTCCTTCCGGCACCGGAGGGGTTCTTGCGAGGGCTCCGAGCCCTCTGCGACACTCACGGCAGTCTGCTCTTGCTCGACGAGGTCCAAACCGGCATCGCCCGGACGGGCAAGCTGCTCGCAGGAGAGCACACCGGGGTCGATGGCGATGCTATCGCGCTGGCCAAGGGGCTCGGCGGTGGCTTCCCCATCGGCGCGATGTTGCTACGCGAGTCCCTGGCTGGCGCGCTCCCGCCAGGGGCCCACGGATCCACCTTCGGTGGCAATCCGCTGGCCTGCCACGTTGCTCGCACGGTACTACGCCTCATCAAGGAGCACCGCTTGGTGCAAGCCGCTGCCCGGCTCGGCGAAACTCTGGGCCGAGGGCTGGCCGGACTGGCGGCCAAACACCCGAGCCTGTGCACCGGAGCACGAGGGCTGGGTCTCCTGCAGGCCCTGACCTTGGTTCCCGACATCAGCGCCCGCGAGCTGGTAGGTCTGGCCCGGGAGCAGGGCCTGCTGCTGACTGCCGCCGGCCCCTCGGCGCTTCGCTTCACTCCTCCGCTGATCGTCACCGAGGTCGAGATCAGCGAAGCGCTGGAGCGGACCGACGCTGTACTGAGCGGTCTTGCTGTCCGCCGATAGTTGGGTCGACTGTGCCAGGTCGACGGTGTCAGCTTGGCTGGCTCGGATTTCTGACCCAGCCGCCAGGGACCGCAGTACAAGAGCATAGATGGATGGCCTGAGCGAGAAGCCGGCCGGCCCGCAAGGGGGGCAGGTGGAGTGCTCCGAATGCGGCGCGCCGCTCGATCCTCTGCGGGCAGGTCACGTGGCGATCCTCAACGCTCGCTATCACTTTTTCTGCAACTATGGATCCTGCCGGGCGCGCTTCGTCGGGGAGCTGACGTCGAGACCTGCTCCCAGGACCCCAGCCCGGTCAGTCGAGACGCCGCGGGCTGACCTTCAGGCGGTGCTCTCGCCGGTTCTTCCGGCTGCCAAACCGCCGCCTGCGCCACCGGTTCCAGACCGAGTCGTCGTTGACGATGAGCACGACCTGATCGAGCCGGTCACCAGTCCTGTGCTGAACGAAAAAAAGCCGTCGGTTCCCAGGGACGACCGACGGGAGGCGGGGCTGTTGTTGGTGGCCCTGGCCCTCATTGCCGGTGCGCTCACCATGGCTCTCGAGTTCGCCGCTGGCGGTCGGCTGGTGCAGGTCGCGCGGGTGGTGCTGTTAGCGGTGGGCAGTGCGGCGCTGCTCGGCCGAGCCGTTACCGCCCGTTCCGATGAGGCCAAACCCCACTGGTTGGTGGCAGTCCTCGGTTGTCTTTTGGCGACGGTGGTCGCGATCTGGGCATTGCTGATGAGCGAGCCGGCGACCATTGCGCGGGCTAGCTTCCTCGCCGGGACGGTGCTCACGGTCGCGGCCATCAATCTGTGGCTCGTCGGCTTGGCCGCCCGACCGGTTCGCGCCGGACAGCGTTGGGTGTTCGAGCGCCTCGATGTTGCTGCCCGGCGGGTGCCGGGCGCGCCAACTCAGCTCAGTCCCAAGGAGCTCGTGGATGATGTCCAGCCTGGCGAGCACGTCCTCGTCGAGGCAGGCGAAACGGTGCCGGTTGATCTGGAGATTGTCGAGGGCGAGGTCGAGGTGCTGCCATGGGTGGGCGCTGCGACCCACGTGCGGCGCTCCGCCGGTGACGTGGTGGTTGCCGGTAGCCGGGTCACCCTCGGCCAGTTGCGCGGGCGGTGCACTTGGGCTGGGGAGGACCGAGCACTGGCGCGCCCGCTGTTGTCTCCAGGGCGACGAGTGGACGTCCACGGTGACATTCCGCGGCTGGCCAGACAGATCGCCGAGCGCTGGGCTTTGGTGGCCGCGGCTCTAGCTGGCGGGGCCTTCGCCTTGACCGGGTGGGGGCTTCTCGAGGTCGCGATGGTGGTGGTTGCGGTCTATGCGGCCATTGGGAACGTGGCCATCGGGACGCTGCCGGCGCTCAGCATGGCACGAGGGGCGCGCCTCGCCCTCAGCCGTGGTGTGGTGCACAACACCGCGGCTGCCTGGGAGCGTTGTAGCCGCGTGACTGCAGCGGTGTTCTGCGCCCGTGGCACGCTGCTCAAGGGGGAGCCGGAGCTGGTCGAGACCGAGCTCTTCGCCGCTCGCAGTGGCGCGAGCGGTGCGGCGGAGTCGGGTGTTGCGTCAAGTCAGGCCCAGGCGGACGACGTACTTGCCCTCGCAGCCGGTGCCTTGTCCGGCGAGCGCCATCCGGTGGCCGTGGCGTTGCGGCGCGCCGCTCGAGACCGAGGCATCGCCGCTGCCCCGGTGCGCAACCCCCGCTCCTTCGATGGCCGTGGGGTTACGGCGGTGACCGCCACCGGCGAGCCGCTCTGCATCGGCAACCGCTCGCTCATGCTGGAGCGCCGCATCTCTGTGGCCGTTGCGGAGCAGAAAGTCTACGAGCTCGAGACGAGCGGTCGCACCGTGGTGCTGGTTGCCAAGGCGAGTCGTCTAGTCGGCCTACTTTCGTTGCAGGATGGCCTGCGCTCAGGCGCCCGAGCTGCGGTACAACACTTGCTCGATGCCAAAATCGAGCCGGTCCTGATGTCGTCTGACACTCGCGAGACCTGCGAGGCCCTCGGAAGGGCACTCGACCTCGACCACTTGCGTCCAGAGGTGGTCGAGGGAGAGCGGGCCGCTGAGGTGGAACGTATCAGAGACACTGGCGCCACGGTGGCGGTCCTCGGCCACACCCCCTACGACGACGATGCCCTGCAGGCGGCTGACGCCGCGGTGGTCTTTGCGGCAGTGGGTCGCGAGCGAGACGACTTCGCCGTGTCGCTGGTGTCCGACGATGTCCGGGATGCCGCCCTGGCGCTGGCGCTCACCCACCAAACCCGGGGCCGTGCCACGGCGGTGCTCGTCATGGCTCTTGGGCCAGCCGTCGTTGGTGCTCTGGTTGTGACCATGGGGTTCATGCCGGCCGAATACGCCCCGCTGGCTCAGCTGGTCGGCGCGCTGGCCGTGGTGTGGCAACTATCGAGCTACGATCGGCAGCTCGGCTAGCCGCGACAGGGTCAAGGCAGCGCGCCGCGGGACACGTGCCCGAGGTGCCACTGAGGAGGGGCACTCTGGTCGGTGCCGTCTTCTGTCATGCAATCGCCTTTCCCAGGCGTGGTCACTAGACTGACGCCATCTGACGTTTCATATCGTGATCGTCGGCAGGCGTTCCATGGAAGATACCGACCAAAGCAAGGTGGAGGAGCTGATCAACCAGATCATCGCCGACGGCCGCCTTACCAAAGACGAGAAGAAGCAACTCGACGACGTGTTGCTCGCCGATGGCCAGCTCTCCCTCGAAGAGCGGAAGTGCATCGACAGGTTGCTGGGGATGATCGCCCGGGGTGAGCTCCAAATGGGGGATTGAGCGGGGGAGGGGCCGGGTCTGAGTCCGAGCCCGCGTCCGAGCCCGCGTCCGAGCCCGCGTCCGAGTCCGAGAGCGAGTCCGAGTCCGAGTCTGAGGCTGCTTCCGTCTCTGCTTCTGCCTCTGCCTCTGCTTCTGCCTCTGCCTCCGCCTCCGCCTTTGCTTCTGCCTCTGATTCTGTTTCTGAGGCGGCGGGGCTCCTTCGCTTGTTTGCCGAGGGTGCCAGCGTGCTCGGCGGCGTCAAGGGGGCTCGCGTTGCTCGCCCCGGCGCTGCGCGCCGGCTGCGCCCTTGACTCCGCCTGCGCGCGCTGGGGGTGGGGGCGGCAAGCGCAGGAAGGCGCGGCAGAAAGAAGGAACTGGCATGAGTGGACTTCGAATCATCGACGAGATCATCGAGCTGGCACCGGTTGTCGAGAGGCTGGCGCAAGAGATCGGGAGACACAGTCCCGAGCTTGCTCGGCAGATCCGCAGGGCCTGGCCGCGGGTG
>JAUVCD010000325.1 GCA_030590865.1 Myxococcales bacterium
CTGGCCAACCTGCCGATGAGCGGCGCCGCCGAGGTGACTCCCTGGCCGGACACCTACTGGCCGACTTACAAAGACTCGACCAACCAGCGTTGGCAGGGCGTGGACGTGATGTCGCCCCTCGAAAAATACGACGCGGCATTCAACGGCTGGGAGCCTGGCGAAGGCTTCATGGAGCTGCGCCCCTTCAATCCGGGCAACTGCACCGCCGAGTGGGACAAAGAGTACTACGACGAGCTGGGACCCGCGGCGAGCTACATGAGCCAGTACAAGGGCAACGCCAAGGCCCGGGACGGCGTCGACAGTGACGACGACGGTGAAATCGACGAATGCGGTGACAACGACGGCGTCGAGTCCTGGTGGGGCCTGTGCCACGCCTGGGTGCCCGCCTCGATCCTCGAGAAAGAGCCCCAACACTCAGTGACCCACAATGGCGTGACCTTCGAGGTCGGCGACATCAAGGGCCTGCTGCAAACCGTCTACGATCGCTCGAGCGCCATGATGCTCGGCGGCCGCTGCAACGAGAAAGAGGTCGAGCGGGACGAGCACGGTCGCATCACCGCCGACCACTGCCGGGACACCAACGCCGGCGCCTTCCACGTCGTGGTGACCAACATGATGGGCATCCACAAGCGCTCCTTCGCCGAGGACCGCACCTATGACTATCAGGTGTGGAACCAGCCCTTCCGCTCCTACGAGGTGCTCTCCCAAGAGGAGATCGACGCCAAGACCGCCATGGCCGCCATGGGTCAGCCGGACGCCGAGGAATACGCCTACAACGAAGATGCCACTCGCTTCGCCAAGGTGCGCACCCGGGTCAAGTACATCACCGAGCCGCACCAGACGAGCACCGAGCCGCTGGTGCCCAAGGTGGAGAACAACAACGCCTACACCGGGTCGGACACCTACGAGTACATCCTAGAGATGACCGCCGAGGGCGAAATCATCGGCGGCGAGTGGATCGGCTACTCCCAGACCACCCACCCCGACTTCCTCTGGCTGCCCACCCAGGCCCGCGGCGGCAACCCGAACGTGGACATCGACATGGTGCGCGAGCTGCTCGAGCTCTCGACCATGGATGACCCGCCCACCGAGACGGAGATCGCCACCTTCGACAGCACCGCAGCAGTCGAAATTCCGGACAACGACGACCAGGGCATCACCAGCACCATCACGGTGGACGAAGACATCACCATCGGCAGCCTCAAGGTCGCCGTGGAGATCGACCACAGCTACATCGGTGACCTGCAGGTCGTGCTCGAGAAGGACGGCATCAAGGTCCCGCTGCACGAGCAAACCGGCGCCGGCGCCGATGACCTTCACGAGACCTTCGAGGTCACCGAGTTCGCCAACCTGTCGGCCCGAGGCACCTGGACCCTGTCGGTCAGCGACCACGCCAACCGCGACGTGGGCGAGCTCAAGAGCTGGAGCCTCCTGGTCAGCAACACGCCGGCGGCGACCCCCATCGAGTATGCAGCTGCCGAGCTGCCCATCTCGATTCCCGACAACGACGATGAGGGCATCATCAGCATCCTCAACGTGACCGAGGCAGGCAACGTCGACACCGCCAAGGTCAAGCTGGCCCTGACCCACACTTATGTCGGTGACCTCACCATCACCCTCACCCACGGCGGTGGGAGCCAAGTGCTCCACTCCCGCGAGGGTGGCAGCACGAACAACCTGAACAAGACTTTCACTACCACGGCCTTCGACGGCGGCCCCTTGGCCGGCGAGTGGACCCTGACGGTGACGGACGAGGCCGGCCAGGACGTGGGCGCCCTCGACAGCTGGTCGCTCCTCGCGACCACCCAGTGACTCTAGTTTCATCTTTGCCCCGGATCGCCTACCCGGTCCGGGGCTTTTCTCGTCCATCAGGAGCAGCAGTTGAATTATCGAATCGCTGGGTTGTGGATTGCTTTGGCTGGCACAGCTGGCTTGGCCGGCTTGGTTAGCGGCTGCGGGACCGAAGATGCCGATCCCACTACAAGCACTGGTGGAAGCGGGGGCAGCGGGGGCACCGATCCCGGACCGCGTCCCCCAGGCGGACAGTGCAGCTGCGACGCCGACTGCGAAGGCGACCTGGCCCTCTGTCTGCTCGGCATCTGCATGCAGCAGGCAGCCGCTCCCTGTGATGTGCCCAACAGCGAGCTCGGCTGCGCGCCGGGCTTCCGGTGCTTCAACACCGACATCCTGCCCGGCATTGGAGTGTGTTGGCCGCCCTACGACGAGGCCACCTGTGATGGCGTGGAGAATCGCTACGGCCTCTGTTCACCGGTGCGCGGCGATCTGTGTGACTCCATGTGTGGCGGAGCCTGTGTGCCCGACAGCATCGCCCCTGCTGCCATCGGCTCAGCCTGCAACGGCGACGAGCAGTGCGCCATAGGCGCCGAGCCGCGCTGCTACGAAGAGGCGGACAACAAAGTTGATCGGTTCCTCGACGGCTATTGCATGTGGTTTGGTTGCACCGCAGACGCCGATTGTGGCGCCGACGCGGTCTGCCCACCCCTTGCCGCGGACGGTAGCGGAGTCTGTCTGAACCACTGCGGGATGGATCTGGATTGCCGCTCGGGCTACCGGTGCCGCTACTTCGAGGAGGAGACGGCCACCGTCTGCTGGGGCGGCTGCGACGCAGCGGCCACCTGTCCCGAGGGCTATCTCTGTGCCGGCGAGTACTGCATCGACGAGCAAATCGCCTGCTCGGCGGACAACCCCTACGGCGAGTGCCCGACCAACCAGTGGTGTAAGGACGGCGTCTGCACCGACGAGCAATTCGTCTGCAGCGGCGACGAGGTCGACTCACTCGAACCCAACGACACGTTGCAGGCTGCAGTAGCCGCCCCCAATGGAGTCACCGAGGGACTGACCATTTGCGAGGACGACGAGGACTGGTTCGAGATCGTCGTGCCAGCCGCCACCATCCTGCGAGTGGGCATCGAGTTCATGCACGCGGCGGGGGATGTCGATCTGGTGATCTACGACGATGCCGGCGTCATCTTCGCCTCCCGCGTAGGCAGCTATTATCCCTACGGGGAAGACTGGCGTGACGCCTACGAGACCGATCCTGAGTACTTCGGCTTCTACTCCGAGGCAGGGGGCGACACGTTCTACGTCCGGGTGTTGGGCGCCGGCATGGGCCAGAACCAGTACAGCCTGCACATCGACGAGTTCCCTTACATCGATGGTCCAGACTGCGAGGCGGCGGGCTTCACCTTCGACGAGTGCGCCGGCCACGGCGCGGACGGCACGGGCCTGCTCCCCTTCCCCTTTGCCGACCCCAACGACTCGTTCATCGGCGCTAGCTACTGGTGGGAGACGCCCAACAACTACCGGTTCGCGCGCCGGGAGCTCATCATGCTGATCCGCTACGCCCTGCAGCGCACCAATGAGGCCTTCCCAGGCACCCTGCCGCTCGGAATCGGCGACGCTTGCCAGTTCGACGGCATCACGCCGGGCTACGACATGGACGATCCGCGCCACGACCCAACCACTCATGACCAAGGTGGCAACCAGGACGTGGCTTACTTCCAGACCGATGGGCAGAACGACATGGAGATCGTCTGCAACGACGGCTCGGTGCACAATGACGGCTTCTGCTCGTCGGCGGCCGCGACTCAGCACACCGTCGATCTGCCTCGGCAGGCCTTCTTCATGGCCCAGCTCTACTCCTCGCCCCGGCTGCGAGTCATCGGTGTCGACACGATTCTGGCGCCGCTCATCCGACAAGCCGCCGACGATCTATTCAATTTGCCCGAGAGCGACCCGCAGAAAATCAGCAGTAGCGAGCGGGCGAGCTTCTTCTCCAGCCAGCTCGCCGACTCCTGGCCGTTCCACCACCACCACATCCACATCAGCATGGACTGGTGGTCGTCGGCCGATCAGAGCAATGGCGCAACCAGTGGCCCGACGGACTCGGAGGCCAAAGCGTCCATGTTCGCGCCTGGTATGGAGCCCTTGAATGTGAGCGAGCGCCGGCCGCGGCGCTCGAAGCTGGCTTGGCCCCTGCCCTCGGTCCCATTGCCCTAGGGCAATGGCTGCCCCCTGACCGTCGTCGGCCGCCGAGCGGGACGACGGTCCTCAATCCGTGGCCTGGGCGGCCTGAGCGACGAGCTCGGCGAAGAGCTCGTCGCAATAGGGTCCGAGTCGCGTGGCGTCGCACAAGGGTGACGCCCTCATCCGGTCGCGCAGACCAGCGCGAAGCGTCGCAAGCTCGGTGAGATTGGACGCGAGCTCGACGGCCACCGCGACGTAGCGCTCTTCGTCGGACGCACACAGATGGCCGAGGCCCACCTGGGACAAGAGGCTCACGCCTACCCGCCCTGCATGGTGCGAACCGCTCAGAGTGATGATCGGCACCCCCATCCAGAGCGCCTCACAGGTGGTGGTCGTGCCGTTATAGGGAAAGGGATCGAGACCGATATCCACCTCGCCGTAGCAGCCCAGGTGCGCCGCCTCGTCGGCAACGAACCCCCGGAGCTCCAGGCGGCCAGGCTCGATGCCATGATCGGCGAACAGACCCCGGTACCGCTGTCGAGTCGCTTTGTCCTCGAAGGAAGGCGACTTGAGCAGCAGCCTGGATGAGCTCACCCCTGCGAGGATCTGCGCCCACCGGCCTACCACCGCGTCGGTCACCTTGGGCAGAGCATTGAAGGAGCCGAAGGTCACCTGTCCCCGCGCCTGGGCCGGCAGCGGGGCCACCGCCGGTGCCGCGGCGCTCGGCTGATAGCACAAGAAACACTCGGGCAGCCGGAGCAGCGTCTCGGTGTGAGTTGCGGTACCGGTCCCCGGGGGGTCGGTGTGCTCGTCGACGAGCCGATAATCCATCGTAGCCAGACCAGTGGTGGCGGGGTAGCCGAGGTAGCTGATCTGCACCGGTGCCAGGCGCCAGCCCATCACGCAGAGACGGCTGTTGCCGGTATGACCTGCCAAGTCGACCAGTACGTCCACCTGGTCGTCATGAATTTGGCGCGCCAACAATTCGTCGCTCAGGTCCGTCGTGTCGCGCCAATGGTCGAACTGGCCCCGCAGCCGCTCGGTGATCTCGTCAGGCTGGCGCACTTCGGCATAGGCGTAGAGCTCCACCCGATCTCGATCGTGACCGCCCAAGAGGGGCTCGAAGAAGTAGCTCACCGAATGAGCCCGAAAATCTGGCGACAGGTAACCGATCCGCAGGCGTTGATGGTCACGGTGGCCTGACGACGATAGCGGCGGGGCCGCGCCAACGTGTCTCTCCGCCCAGCTGCAGTGCTCAGCAAAGACCTCTTCCGCACTGATGTCGGATTGGTAGCTCAACGATTGGAGCAGATTGGCGTGGACCCATGGGTTGTCGGAGTCGCGGCGCAACGCCGTCCGGTAGTGAGCCATCGCCTCGGGCACCCGGCCTTGCTTCTTGAGCGCATTGGCCAGCGTCGCGTGTCCATCCGCAGATGCTGGGGCGTGCTCCAGGTAGCGCATGAGGCAGCGCTCGGCGGGCCCCAAGCGGCCGGCTTGTTGCAGCGCATTGCCCAGGTTGAGGAGCTCTTGCCCCACCTCCGGTATGACGAGAGCCGCAGACTCCAAGGCGGCCACCACCGCCACGGCGTCGTCGAACCGCTCGAGCTCCCGCAAGGTAATCAGCAGGTTCACTGATGCCTCAGTGAGCTGGGGCTCGCGGCTCACCACATCGCGATAGCCCTCGCAGGCGCGCTCGAGATCCCCCTGGGCACGATAGGCGTTGGCGAGATTGAAGCGGAGGTGAGCGCGAGTGGGGGCCAGCGTCAGAGCCTGGCTGAACGCCGCGACCGCCTCGTCGGCCCGATCGACCGCCAACAACATCAGCCCGAGACCGTTGTGGCCCTCGAAGCGCTCCGGCGCGACCACTACGGCCTGGCGCAACGACTCGACAGCCTCGGTCACCCTGCCACAGTCCCGGAGGGCATAGCCCAAGCCAATATGGGCGACCGGCAGGGTGTCATCGATGGCAAGGGCCCGCTGGAAACTGACCATGGCCGCTTCGCAATCCCCAGCCAGGCGCTGCACCTCGCCCAAGTTGAGATGCAAGAAACCCAGCTCGGGATGAGCTGTCACGCCACGCTTCAGTAGCTCGACGGCCAGCTCACCACGGTCGGTGGCCTGGGCCAGCGCGGCGTAGTTCCCCAATGCCAGCGGGTGGTCAGGATCGCTGGCGAGCACCTGCTGGTACAGCCCCTCGGCCTCGCTCAGCTCACCGCGTTGATGATGAGCCGTCGCCTCGTCCAGCGTCGCGCTCTGGTCGCCTGGCACGGCTGTTGGTTCCTCACAGACGCGGCTACGCCGTCTGATTGCTGTTCGACTCGACTGAAGGCCACTCGAGAAGCGACCAGCCTACCGTCCGAGACCGGAGAGTCAAGCGGGGCAGCTGGCCCCATTTCGGAGGTGGGGCCGGTCCCGGCGGACGACAATTGGGACCCAGGCTCGAGCAGTGTTCTGGTCCTTCAGTAGGCAGGTAGCCAGCAGGTGGATCGCGTGGGAAGATGACGCGCTATCGGCGCCTTGACCAGCCACCCGATGACCGGTCTGATGAGCACTCCTGACGACGCCAAACTGAAACGGAGCCTGAGCCTGCTGGACGTGATGGCTCTGGGGGTCAACGCCGTGATCGGTCAGGGCATCTTTCTGCTTCCCGGTCTGGCGGCCGCCATCCTCGGCCCAGCCTCGCTGGTCGGCCTGCTCTGCGCCGCAGGGATCGCGCTGCTGATTGCCCTCTGTTTCGCCGAGGTCGCGACGCGCTTCGACGCAACGGGCGGAGCCTACGTCTACGCCCGCGAGACCTTCGGCCCCTTCGTAGGCTTCGAGGTTGGCTGGATGCTCTGCTGCGTGGGCATCATCTCCTGGGCCGCCCTGGCCAACGGCTTCACCGTGGTGCTAGCCCACTTCATTCCGGCGGTGGGCAGCGGTTGGCTTCAACCGGTGGTGGCCATCGGCCTGATGGCAGCGCTCGGCGCCATCAACCTGTGGGGCGCCAAGATGGGCGCCACCCTGTCGACCTTCTTCTCCATCGCCAAGCTGGTTCCGATATTCGTCTTTGTCGCCGTAGGGCTGCTCCACATCGAGGGCGGCAACTACGAGCCCTTCGCTCCTCAGGGCTACGACAGGCTGGCGGAGGGCACCATGCTGATGCTCTACGCCTTCGTTGGGTTCGAGAGCTCGGTGGTACCGGCCGGCGAAATGAAGAACCCCAAACGGGCCGTACCCATCGCCCTGGTCACCGTGATGGCCTTGGTCTGTGTCGTCTACCTGGCGGTGTTCTTCGTCACCATTGGCACGTTCCCGGAGGTGGCAGGCCACGGCAATCCAGTGGCGGCCGCCTCCACCGGGTTTCTCGGTCTCAGTGGCGGCACCTTGATCGCTGCGGGCATCGTGGTGTCGGTATTCGGCATCAACACCGGCGCCGCCCTGGTCAGCCCGCGCAAGCTCTACGCGCTGGCCGAGAGCGGCGACTTGCCCAAACCCCTGGCACGGGTCGACCCCAAAACGGGAACGCCGCGAACCGCCATCATCGTCACCCTGGCCATAGCCGCCGTGCTCAGCCTCACCGGCTCAGTGAAGGACCTGGCCATCCTGGGCGTCGTGGCCCGCTTCGTCCAATACATCCCCACCTGCATCGCCGTAATTGTCTTGCGTCGTCGGAAAGACTCAGCGGCGACCAAGGGGTTCCGCGTGCCCTTCGGCCCGGTGATCCCCATCACTGCCGTGGGGCTCTGTCTGTGGCTGCTGGTCTACACCGACCCCAGCAAGCTCCTGTTTGGCGCCATCGCATTGGTGGCAGGCGTGCCGATCTATCTGCTGAGCCGCCGAGCGAAGCGCCGGAACGCGGCCGCCGCCGATTGAGCCAGAGTGGCCGCCAGCGCGACTCTTCAAAACTCGGCACGAACTTGGGAGCCGCGGTACTAGAGTGCCAACGGCCCAGCCTCAAGAGAGGCTCGTAGGGCTGCGGAGGTCTCCGATGAGAGCAATAACGACTGCCAGGATGTTGACACTGTCCTTGTTGACGCTGTGTTTGCTGCTGAGTGCATGCGATCACCAAGGTCGATCCGAGTATCCAACCACTAGCGCCAACCTGCAGCTATCGAGGGTGGTGCTGTACCGCAATGGGGTCGGCTACTTCGAGCGACGAGGCGAAGTGGACGGCAACATTCTGCGGATCAAGGTGCGCAAGGATCAGATCAACGATCTGCTCAAGAGCATGACCATCGTGGACCGCAAGTCGGGACAAGCGGTGAGCGTGTCCATGCCTCTCGATCCCCAGACCTGGGCCAACGTCGCCCTGGCTACCCTGTCCCCTGGCCGGGGCAGCCTGGCCGCGGTGCTCGACTCGCTACGCGGAATGGTGGTCGAGCTCGGCACGACCATCGGCACCCTCGAAGGGCGCATCGTGATGGTCGAGCATATCGCCGACGAGCCCGATCCGTCAGCGCCGCAAGCTCGCGGGGCGACAGCTCCCCAGACGCTGGGCCAGGATCACAAGCTCACCCTGATGCAGGAGAACGAGCTGCAGGTGGTGCGTCTCAGCAAGGTCACCAGCATCACGCTGCAGGATCAAGATCTGGCCATGCAGTTTCACCGGCGGCTGGACGCAGCGGCGGGCGAGGGCATGTTCCAACAGGTGGACGTGGCCATTCGACTGGCCGGCGACACCAGCCACGACCTGGTGGTGAGCTACGTGGTCGAGGCCCCGATGTGGAAGCCCACCTACCGGGTGGTGCTGCCCAAGGACGGCAAAGGCGAAGCGCTGCTGCAGGCCTGGGCGGTGGTGGACAACACCAGCGGGGAAGACTGGCGGGACGTCAAGCTGGCGCTCACCGCCGGGGCCCCCATCGCCTTCCGCTACGATCTCCACACCCCTCGCGAGGTGTTCCGTGAGGATCTGTCTGGCCGGATCCACCAGCGCCGGGCCCGAGTGGCCATGGGTGAGACAACCTATGAGGACACGCCGGTCGAGGCGGCGATGCCCATGCAGCCGGCCATGAATGAGTCGCCGGGTGTCGGCGACGACGACGACGACGACACCATGCGCGAGAAGAGCATCGACGCGTCCGGGCGAGGCGGATTGAAGCGTCCTCCGGGAAAGAAAGGAAAGCCGAAGCGGATCCGGCTGGCACGACGCGACGAGCGCGCCCGTGGCTCGGCAAGCCGCAGCTACGACGGAGATGACTTCGCCGGCAACGTGGGCTCGGAGATGGAAGACAAGATGGCGGAGGCCCAAACTGCAGCGCTGACCCTCGATGGTCTGCGCCGCAGCACCCTGGCGCGAGCCAAGGCCAGCAAGGCCAGTGGTCTGACCCGCTTCGACATCGGCCAGCCGGTCACCGTGCCGGATAGCACCTCGACCATGGTCGCCATCATCAACCAAACCGTGCAGGGCGAGGAGACCTTCCTCTTCCGGCCAGGTGGCGCGGGCGTCGGCTACGAGCCCAACCCCTACCGAGTCGTGCGGTTCCGCAACACCACCCCCTTCGTGCTCGAATCGGGCCCCATCTCCATCTACTCGGGAGGTAGCTTCGTCGGCGAAGGGATCAGCGAGACCGTCGGCTCGGGCGCTAGCGTCACGGTCCCCTTCGCCGTCGAGACGGGCATCATGGTCGAGCGAGAAAGCAAGTCGACCCCCGAGGAGCTCAAGCTGGTCAAGATCGTGCGAGGCACCATCCACGTCGAGCGCTTCCACCAGGTGACCACCATCTGGAAGGCCCAGGCTCAGACCATGAAGGATGGCTTCCAGGTGCTGATTCGCCACCCCAAGGCCGGTCCCCATTACAAGCTCAAGGTGCGACCTGAGGGCACCGAGGATTTGCCAGGCGCCTATCTGGTGCCGGTGAAGGTGCCCGCCGGTCAGCTGAAGAACAAGATCGAGCTGATCGAGCAGACCCCGTCTCGGACCACCATCTCGATTTGGAACCGCGACGCGCTCAAGCTGCTCGAGCGGCTAGTCATCGCCACCAATCTGAGCGAGGCCGACCGTCGCAAGCTCGACCCGATCGTGACCATGCGCCGCGACATCGGCCGGATCGACACGATCGTCGAAGGCATTCGCAAGCAGCAGCGTGAGATCGACCGCCGCTCAGAGCATCACCGGCGGGTGCTACGCCGCCTCAAGGATGACAAGAGCTCCGAGGCCGCCAAGCTACGCCGTGAGAGCACCAAGGCCCTCGCGGAGTTTGGCAAGGAGGGCGACACGATCGGTCGGGAGATCGTCAAGCTCGAGGGCGAGCGGCTGCGCAAGACCCTCAAGCTCGAAGAGCTGCTGCAGA
>JAUVCD010000623.1 GCA_030590865.1 Myxococcales bacterium
CAAGCTCTACCCCAAAATCAGCCCCAAAAAGACCGTCGAAGGCGCCATCGGCGGCGTCATCGCCGCCAGCCTCTGGGCCGTAGTCGTCCACTTTGCCATCCTCCCGACACTCCCCATCCGCGACGCCGTGATCCTCGGAGCCGTCGGCGCCGCCCTCGCCATTTGCGGCGATCTAGCCGAATCACTCATCAAACGCTCGACGGGGGTGAAGGATTCAGGGGGCATTCTCCCAGGTCATGGGGGGATGCTGGACCGGGTCGATGCGGTGATGATTACGGCGCCGATGGTGTTGGTTTATGTGATTTGGGTTGGGTGAGGGGGCGCGTGAGACCAGCTCGAACTGTTTAATGTGGTGAAATGTCATCCACATGTCTACACGGTCGCCCGTCCCAATTGTGGCCTTCTCCGCGCTTGGAAGCCCTTAAGTACCGGATGCGAGGCTCCGTCCGAGCCCGTGCCGCCCCCGGCGATTTTTCCGTTGGGGCCATGACACCGAAACGCCGCTTCTGTTAGGGTGTGCTTGCCAGCTTCCGGGAGGGAGATGGGTCGGTGTGTGTGACACACCGCATCGCGGTAACAACCGAAGCATGCAGGCATCGATGATGAGACAAGCTCACCTTGGACGTTCCAACCTTTGGCTCCTTTTAGGGATCGCTGCGATCGCATCGACCACCACCGGTTGCGAGCTGGTCGCCGCCGTTGATCGAACCCAGATTGGCGAAGGCGGCGGCAGCGCCACCGGGCCACACGGTGTCTTGGGCGGGTACCAGAACGGACAGGTGTTTGGCTGGTCCTTCATTTCCAGTCAAGCAGAGCCAGTGAGGATCCGCGTCGAGGTGGACGGAGCCGAAGTGGGCTTCCCTTACGCGGAGGATCCCAGGGCTGACCTGCTAGAACTGGGGCTGCATCCAACCGGCGATGCGGGATTCCATCTCGACATCGAAGTGGCTTCCGGCTCGACCATCCAGGCGTTCATCAACCCGATCGACTGGGAGCTGGAAGGCAGCCCCTTCTTGGTTCCGTAGCGCCCGTCCCCGGCTGCCGGACAGCTTCCGGCCATTGCTAGGCGTTCGTCAGGCCAGCTTGACGGGTCGTTAGGATGACTGGTGGCGTTCCTCGTCGGCGGCTCGCTGATGCGTGGCTGTACGAACGGTCGAGCAAGCTCATGTCCACCGCCCTACGGCAGGCGCTACGGAGCTTGGCTGCTCGCGTGGCGGCGGTGCGCCGGCGGCCGATCACCGACACGCTGTTCTTCGACGAGGCGGTCTACCGGGTGGAGAACGACGATGTCGCCCAGTGTGTAGACGCCGGTACGATCAGGAGCTGCTACGACCACTACCTTCGGTGTGGACGTTGGGAGGGCCGCCGCTATGCAGTGCGCCGCTGGGGGTTGAGCGCACCGGCGGCTGACCGTTTGTGCGCCGCCACCGCGAACCTCGAAGTGCTGCTCGGCTCGGCGGTTAGCAGCGTGAGCTTTGGCGAGCTCGCGGGTCAGCTTCGCTCGGCCAGCGGCGCCCCGGTTGCCAGATCGCGAGGGCCCTGGAGGAGCCAGGTCGACAATGGCCCGTGGCGTGCCCCGCTACCCCGCTCAGCTCGCACCGGTTGGACCACCTTGCGGTTGAAAGTGGCCCCCTCGACAAGAGCTCCCTTTGCGTTCCAACCGTTGGGACGGGACGGCACGCCGCTGGGCGAGGCAGCGGCACTGTTCAGCAAGCCGAATCGTTCGACCCAGCGCCTCCTGCGGTTTCCGAGTGAGGCCGAGTGGGTCGAGGTGGTGTCGCTCTACGAGCGCCTGCGGGTCCAGCCCGCTTCGGTCAGGCTCATGCCAGTGTCCGATCACCTGGTGGACCGAAGGATGCTTCGTCGCCTGGTTCATCACCATCCACGCTACGTGGCCAGACCTGAGCACGAGGTCGAAGCGAGTTTGCGGCGTGACGCTGCGGAGGTGAGGCGGCCCGCTCGGGAACTAATGTGGGAGGCTTATGACAGCACGTTCCCCGCGCCGGTTCCCTGTGCCGACTACCAGGATTGGATCGAGCAGGTCGAGGGGCCAGCGGTCGAAGCTCTGGATGCAGAGGCATCAGATCGCTTGGGGCGACTGGCAGCGCGACCACTCATCAGCGTGCTGATGCCGATTTACAATCCCACCGAGATTGCCCTTCGTGCCTGCCTCGATTCGCTCATCGCCCAGTCCTATCCCGACTGGGAGTTGTGTGCGGTCGACGATGCTTCGCCGTCCCCCCACGTCCTCCAGGTGCTCGAGCACTATGCCGAATGCGACGGCCGTATTCATGTGCAGCGTCGGAGCGAGAACGGTCACATCTGTCGGGCGAGCAACGATGCGCTTGCCGAGGCAAGCGGCGCCTGGGTGGCCCTCCTCGACCACGACGACATTCTGCCCCGCCATGCGTTCCTTCAGGTTGTCCAAGCGATGGCTGCACAGCCAGCGGGGGAGCTGTTTTACAGCGACGAGGACAAGATCCAAGATGACGGCTCCCGCGAGCAGCCGCACTTCAAGCCCGAGTGGGATCCCGACCTGCTGTTGGCTCAGAACTATGTGGGCCATCTACTCGTGGCGCAGACGGCGCGGGTCCGTGACGTCGGCAGTTTTCGCCCTGGCTACGAGGGAAGCCAGGATCACGATCTGGTGCTCAGGCTCACCGAAGGGTTGAGCTCTAGCCAGGTCGTCCACATCCCGCACGTGCTCTACCACTGGCGGATGGGCGAGCAGTCCACGGCCACCGTTTCTGCCGCAAAGCCATATACCTCCGAGGCAGGGATGGCGGCGGTGCAGGACTCGTTGCGCCGAACCGGTGTTCTCGGCACGGTGGCGTTGACCGACGTGTCGAACTGCTACCGGGTCACGCGATCGCTCCCCGAGCCAGCGCCGCTGGTCTCACTGATCGTGCCCACTCGCGATGCGCTCCAACTGCTCGCTACCTGTGTGGACAGCATTCTCGAGAGGACGGCCTACCCCAACTTCGAGCTCATCATCGTGGACAACGGGAGCACTGACCCCGGGACCCTCGCCTACTTGGAGCGGGTCCAAGGGGACCGACGGGTCGTCGTGTTGCGCGACGACAGTCCGTTCAACTTCTCCGCCCTCAACAACCTCGCGGTACAACGGGCAGCTGGGGCGCTCGTAGTTCTGGTCAACAACGACATCGAGGTGGTCGAGGAGGGCTGGCTCCGTGAGCTGGTGTCCAACGCCGTACGACCAGAGATCGGCTGCGTCGGGGCAATCCTGTTGTACCCGGACCGCACCATTCAGCACGCAGGCGTCGTGTTGGGACTCCATGGGCTTGCCGGTCACCCGTACAAACGACTCAGCGGCAGCCACCACGGCTATTTTGGCCGTTTGCGCGGCGTCCACGCGGTCAGTGCCGTGACTGCGGCTTGCCTGGTGGTCAAGCGACGGCTCTACCAGGAGGTGGGCGGGTTCGACGAAGATCTTGCAGTCGCCTTCAACGACGTAGACTTCTGCATCAGGGTCAGGGAGGCCGGTTACCGGAACCTGCTCGCGCCCGGCGCCGTTTTAGTTCATCATGAGTCCGCGACTCGTGGTTACGACCACGATGCGCGAAAGCGGAAACGCTTCGTTCGGGAAGTGGGTGTCATGAAGCAGCGCTGGGGGCCGCTGCTTTACCAGGACCCCTGTTACAGTCCCCACCTGAGCCTGGACCACGATGACTACTCAATTCGCAGCTCCCGTTGATGACGGCAAAGGCCGGCGCGAGCGAGCAGCGTGGGCGGTCAAGACTGGATTCAGCGGGCGGGGCATCTGTTTCTGGTATCAGGCCACCCGCATGGCCCGCGCCTCGGCGTCGTGCTGCTATCGAATGGGCAACCTGGCGGAGCTGTTGCGGGGCGCAATTACGGTCAGTGACTCGCGACCCCCGCTCCGCACGTTCGAACGCGCCGAAGTCGTGGTGGTGGTACGCCCCTTTCTCGATGCGGCGGCCACTGACATTCTCCAGAGTTGTCGTTGGCGTGGAGCCCGCCTGGTGGCGGATTTCGATGACCTGCTCTTCGCCGGAGATCCTGCGGACTACCCGTTGGTACTGAGCGGGGCGCTCGCCCGCGCCGAATGCGCGTCCCGGCTGGCCGGCTACCGGACTGCGCTGGCTCAGTTCGATGCCTTCACAGTGTCGACCGAGCAGCTGCGCCAACAGCTCACGGCGGTATCGCCTGAGGCTAGGGTGGCGGTGGTCCCCAACGGTGTTTCGCCGCTGTGGGTCCGCCAAGGACGAGCGCTCTATCCGCCTTGGCAACCTGGTGATTCCAAGGTCATCCGGTTCCTAGCTGGCTCTCCGTCACACAATGCTGACTTCGCGATGGTCGCAGAGACGCTGGCCCATTTTCTGAGGAAGCACAGCGAGGTCCGTCTCGAGATTGTAGGGCCGCTCGAGTTTGATCGGGATCGAATGCCGCTTGGGCGTGTTGCGTCGATTCCAAAGGTCCCTTTCGCAGAGCTACCCCGCCTTCTGGCCTCGAGCTGGGTCACCCTCGCGCCGCTCATCAATACCGAGTTCAACCGCTGCAAGTCGGCCAACAAGTTTCTCGAGGCGGCGGCCTTCGGAGCGCCCTGCGTCGCTTCCCCCAACCCAGACATGGAGCGACACTCGGACGGAGGAGTGCTCGTGGCCCGCAACAAGACACAATGGACCGACGCGCTGGAGCGGTTGTTGGATGACAAGTGGCGCATGTCGCTGGGACGGCGCGGACAGGATTACGTCGATCGATGCGGCTTTGCCACCGTGGCGGCAGACGCGTTCACCAGTTGGGTCGGACGGGGGAGGGGGGCGTGGCAGGCGAACTAATCCTAGAGAGCGAGATGTCCCATCGGGTCACTCGCCATGCGGCCAGGGCGATCGCCAGTGTGTGGCGGCAGATCGAGGGTGGAGCGACTCGGTTCGGTCCACCCAATGGTCACAACTCTGGTCCGCGCATCAAGCTTGGGCTGGGGTCACTGGTACGACCTAGCGTGGTGGTGCACTTCGAGGTCCCCTATCCGTCCGAGTTGGCGGCAGCCGCCGACCGGCTGGCGCTGACTACCGCTGCGTGGGACTCGCTCGACGGCTCCGAGGCCTGGCGAGCTCTGTCGGCTCCTCTCACGACGATCCCGCGATTGGGACGACCGGACTGGTCCCGCCCTTGGGTGGCGATGCTCGCGGGTGCCCGCCATGACGCCGAGTTGGCGGCAGGATCGTCGCAGCTCCAGGTCGTCGGCGGCTGGTTTCCGCCGCCAGGAGACGCCGTATGGTGGCCCGGCTCGCCCGCTGCGGTTGCCGCGGTGCTCGGGCGGGCGGACTACGTGCTGGGTGACACGGATCCCCTCGTCTACGATGCCATTCGAGTCGGAGTCCCGTTGCTGTCAGACCCAGCCGCAGCTGCCGACATCCCGCAGAGTTCGTCGGGCGGCCTGGCCGGCCTCATCCCGCCCAGTCTCCTGAGCGACTCGCTGATCTGGCGGCACGTCGTGCACACGGCCCGGGCTGTGCACGAGACCGGTTGCGCGCCGTCACCGCTGATGACGCCCGAGTGGGTGCGGCTAGGACGAGACCGTATCCGTGAGCGCCTGGCTGCTCCGCCTTCCAGCTGGGAGCGGCTGCAGCGTCGTCATGACAAGCTGAGGCGCGATCCGAAAAGCTTCTTCGCCGACTCGCGGTTCGCCCCTTTGCGTCGAGCACGTGGAG
>JAUVCD010000587.1 GCA_030590865.1 Myxococcales bacterium
CAGCGGAAGCGCCCGCAACGAGGCGCTCGAGTTGTTCTACGACGGCTCGGTCATGGAGCTGGCCCGCTATCCAGACCGCATCGAAGCGGCCGATGTAGCGCCAGTGACGACCATCGAGGTCACCGGCACGGGGCTCAACCCCGACGTCGCGGGCACCTATGCCCTCGCCGGCGACTACAGCGGCAAGCCCTACTACCAACTGCAGGGCCAGAGCTGGTTCATCTACTTCCGACCCCAGAACGGCGTGTATTACCTGGGCAACACCACCGACCTGGGTGGCGCGGGCACTCACGCCTGGTGGTCCGGCGGTGGCCCCTACCCCACGGGGCTCTATCACCCCGACTCGGGCAGTCCCACCGGCGAGCCCTACGCCGCGGCCATCCGGGACACGGGCTTCACCACCATCGTGAACGCCATCAGCGAGACCCTCTTCACCTATGAGGGCAGCCGACCGGAACGTTGGCAGACGGCCGACGATCCCTACCTGATGGGGTATTGGGAGCACCTGTGGGACTCCCGCCACGTGCAGCTGACCCACATCGACGTGGGCAACAGCCAGCTGACCATCACCGAGCACGCCTACGGCACCTCGGACCGCCGGCCCTATTTCGCCTACAACCTGCTCGAAGAGATCACCGTACCTGGCGAGTACTACCTCGACCGCCAAACCGGCACGCTCTACTTCTGGCCGCCTGACGACGACCTGACCGGCGAGCTGAGAGTCTCGATGATGCAGGACGAGCTGTGGCGCTTGTCCGAGGTCGAGCACGTCTCGCTGCTAGGACTGACCCTCGAGATGGCCCGGGGCAACCTGGTGGTCATCGACGGCGGCAGCCAGGTCCAGATCGAGCAGTGCACTTTGCGCAACGCCGGCGGCGACGGGGCGCGCATCTCAGGGAGCCAGAACGGTCTGGAGCGGTGCACCATCGCCCACGTTGGATCCCGAGGCGCATTGCTCAGCGGCGGCGACCGACCCAGCCTGACCGCTGGGGAGAACTACGTCCGCAACTGCAACATCCATCATTTCTCCAGGCTCTTCTGGACCTATCACCCTGGCGTTCGGATCGGCGATCCCTCGACGGTCGCTCACCTGGCCAGTGCCGGAAACATCGTCGCCCACAATCACTTTCACCATGCGCCCCACACGGCGGTGCTGATGAACGGCAACGAGCACACCATCGAGTACAACGAGATCGATCGGGTCTGCGAGTGGGCCTCTGACGCCGGAGCGATCTACACCGGGCGGGACTGGGGCTTCCGCGGCAACCTGATCCGCTACAACTTCATTCACCACATCCAGAGCCCGCTGGGCCCGGCTACTCAAGGCATCTACCTCGACGACTGCGTCAGCGGCATCACCGTCTTCGGCAACATTCTCTATCAGGCATCGCCGAGCTCTGCCTTCCTCCACGGCGGCGGCCGGGACAACATCTTCGAGAACAACATCCTGGTGAAGAACGGTCGCGGTCACCACTGCGACACTCGGGGCACGACCGCGATCCAAAACGACGGCAGCAGCTGGGATCTGCTGCAGAAGATCACCGACATGGGCTACCAACAGGAGCCCTGGGCCTCAGCCTATCCGGCACTTCTGGCCATCCCCGCCGACTGGGGGCAGCTCTCCGGCTCCCACTGGCTCTACCCCGAAGGCTCGGTGTTCTCCCGCAACCTGGGCTGGCAAAATACGGTCTGGATGAACAGCGGCGGCGACAACCCCTTCGATCACTACGCCGAAATCGCGGACAACGTGCAAGACGCCGACCCGCTATTCGTCGACGAAGCAAACCTCGATCTCAATCTGCAGCCCAATTCGCCGGCCTTCGACATTCCGGGATTTGTGGCGATCCCCTTTGACGACATCGGCATCGAGCCGCTGTGAGGCAGCACCCCAGCGACGCGCCACCGGTGCTCCAGCAACCGAGTTGCGCTTGAGCTTTGGGCGCGCCCGTGCTGTTTCTGAGTCATGAGGTTCTGGCACTGGGCAATCGGGGCATTGGCTGGTCTCAGCTGCGCAGCTTGCAGCTCGCCGGAATCGAACCTGCCGCTCATCTACAACGGTGGCAGCGGCGGCACCGGAGGGAGCGGCGGCGCCAGTCCCACGCTGCTCTCGGAAATCCAGCTTGCGGAACCCCTGCCCTGGGCTGACCCGATCGAGGATTACCTGGTGGCGGGGTTCATCGAGGCCGGCAGCGGGAGCTTCCTCCGCGGGATCCACGATCTGACGGTCCACCAAGACCACCTCTACCTGGCCTACGGCGATGCCAACATCAACATGGGCCGCGTCATCCCCATCGGGCTCCGCTATTTCGCTTCCGACGAGAGCCCCACCGCCACCAACGAGTTCGACACCGACGAGGAGCAGATCGAACGCTACCGGTCGCTCGATGGCGATCTGTTCGCCGCCGGCGTGGACTCCACCGAGGACGAGTGGCTCGGCAACGTCTACTATCGGCGCGATCAGGAGCCCTGGGTCAAGAGCCGCACCCTCGACGGCGGCGTGCACGTTCACGACGTGGAGCTCTTCGGTGAAGCCCACTGGGCGGTGGGCTCGGGTAGCCAGCCCGATGAGTGGAATGCCGGCGACATCTACGCCCACTTGTGGCGCTCCAGCGATGGGGGCGACACCTTCGAGATCGTCGAGCGGGAGCACAATGGCGGCACTGGCGATGCCCGCTGGACTCGCCTGCTACCGGTGGCCAGCGAGCTCTACTTGTTCGGCTACACTTCGAACGCCCAGTACCAGATCGACAATCTGATCGGGGCCACCCACGACGGCACCGCGCTCACCTTGCTCGACGATGGCCATCCGCTGCGCCAGGTCTTCGCCAGCGAGACAAACCGAATCACCGATGAGCTCGGCATCCTGAGGGGTGTCGACCTCTCAGCCGATCCGCTCCTCAACGTCGTCTACGCAATCACCCCCACCGGCGTGAGCCAAGTGACCGGCCTGATCGGCAAGACGGTGATCGATCTGACGGTCCACGAGCCCACCGGTGAGATCCTGCTGCTCACCCACGAGGGGGACGACTACCAGGCCAGCTTCGACCTGACTGAGTGGCAGCTGAGCGTGCTTTGCACCACCGACTTGGAGAGCTTCACCGAGCTGCTCAGCTTCCAGAGCGACGTGCCGCCCAGCTCGATCGCCTTCTGGCGAGACCGGCTGTACTACGGCACCGACCACGGCCAAGTGTGGCGCGCCGAGCCCATCGCCAGCGAGTAGCGCCCTGTTTGGCCAGACGACTCGCTAGCCCCGCCACGGTCGTGCCGGCCAGGCACAGGCTATCCAATGGCCCGACCCCGTCATAAGGTCCTGCCCATGGCCGACTATCCTGCTGCGCAACCTCACGGCCCCATCGAAAAGCTCCTCGACGACGTCTACTGGGTGCAAGGCAGCATTCGGATGGGCCCAGGCATGCGGATCAACCGCAACATGGTGCTGGTGCGGCAAGACGGTGAGATCACCGTGCTCAATCCGGTACGGCTCGATGAGGCGACCGAAGCCGAGCTCGAGAAGCTTGGCACGGTCAAAGACGCCGTGCGGCTCGGCTACTTCCACGGGATGGACGACCGCTATTACGTTGAGCAGCTCGGCGCCAAGCTGTGGTGCCAGGACGGCTCGAGTCATCACCCCGAACCGATTCCGGACGTGATCATGGACGGGGCCACCCAGCTGCCGATTGCCGATGCGACGCTGTTCGTCTTTCGGAAGGCGACGCACCCCGAGTGCGCCGTCTTGTTGCCCCGAGACGGTGGCTTGCTGGTGACCTGCGACAGCGTGCAACACCACGTGGGCACGCCGATGTGCTCCATCATCGCCAAGCTCGTCCTGCGGGCCATGGGCTTTGTCAAGCCGATGAACATCGGACCCCCTTGGCGAAAAATCATGACGCCTGAAGGCGGCTCGCTGCGCCCGGACTTCGAACGGTTGCTGGAGCTCGACTTCGACCAGGCGGTGGGAGCCCACGGCACGGTGTGCCGCACTGGAGCGAAGGCGGCCCTGCGCACCTCGGTGGAGCGGGTCTTCGGCTAGCTCGTTCCTGGCCCGAAAGGCGCTGCGGTCTCGCGCGCCCCTGGCGGGGCGAAGGGCGCGCGAGACCTTCGCTAGCGCCTCCTGTTGGCCAACTCGCCTTTTTTCTCGGGGCCTTCACAAAGATACAGCGCAAAAACCCCGCCCCATCGCTCGCTTCGCTCACGGTTTCGGGTCCCGATGCGCTTCGCGCGTCACCCGTGCACGTGCCTTCGACGACGGGGCCCCACCCAAAAACCGCTTCGCGAAGAAACAAGGAGTTTGGGCCAGGAACTAACTGGCGGCACCGGCCGCGACCTTCAGGGCCACATCGATCATCGCCGTACAGCGCTGCTCACGATCGGCGGAGGATAGCGCCTCACCGGTGGCGATGAGGTCGCTGACCGTCAGGATGGCCAGGGCCTCCGCACCGTGCTTGGCCGCCAGCGAGTAGAGCGCCGAGGTTTCCATTTCTTCGACCAGCGTGCCGTAGGCGGCCAGGCGCTTCCAGGCCTCGGTGTCGTCGTAGAAGACGTCACTGCTGAAGACGCCACCGACGTGGACCGTCAGCCCTAGCGCCGCCGCTGCTGCGACCGCTGCCTGCAAGAGGGCGAAGCTCGCGCAAGGGGCGAAATCCAAGCCGTCGAGCTGTCGACGGTTCAGGTTCGAATCCGTCGAAGCGGTCATCGCCAGGATGACGTCGCCTAGTGCCAAGTGGGGCTGCATGGCACCACAAGTCCCCACCCGGATGAGCCGCTTGACGCCGTAGTCCACCATCAGCTCGTGGGCGTAGATCGACAAAGAGGGCAAACCCATCCCGGTCCCTTGCACCGAGACCCGCACCCCCTCGAAGGTGCCGGTGAAGCCCAACATGCCGCGCACCCGGTTGGTGCAGCTGGCGTCGTCGAGCCGGTCAGCGATGGCCTGGGCGCGCAGCGGATCGCCGGGCAGCAATACGGTATCGGCGATGTCGCCGGGCTTCGCCTCCAGATGAACGGTCACAGGGCCTCCTGTTCGTCGCCCGCCAGGCGGCACGACACGTGGGGGCACAATCCTGGTGCAGACGCTCGCCAGACGCAAAGGCACCTGGCCAGCGCGAGCCAGGAACCACACGGGCTCGTCAGGGCAGGCTGACCCGACAGACTCGTCCCGCCTGCACGTCGCTGTAATAGACCGCCCCGTCGCCTACCAGGAAGTCTCCCACCGCCACCTTGAGCGCCACCGTTTCGACCGGTGCGGTGCCGCTGCGCGGATAGCGGCCGAGGGTGTCGTTGTCGCTCCAGTACACGTGGTCTGCATCGAGACCCACGCGCAGCGCCTTGGGGCCAGTGTGGATGACCCGGTCGTTCTGACTCCCATCGAGGGTGCTGCGATAGACCCACCCCGTCGAGGGCCAGGGAGGTGCATAGGCAACCCAGTAGAGCTCATCAGCTGGCTCGTCGACCACGCCGTCGAACGCCAGCTCCTCGTCGACCTGAACGAGCTGCTCGGCCGGGCCGCCTTCGATGGGCACCCGCCACATCCGTGAGGGGACGACGCCGTCGCTGAAGAACGCATGTTGCGAGCTGACCGTCAGGGCCCGTGGGCGCTCGAGATCAATCGCCAGATCTTCGACCGTTCCGCCTGACGTCGCCACGCGCCGGATCGCCCCGCTCACCCAGCCGCCACCTGGATCCTCGCCCTCATCCACCCAGTAGACGTAGCCACCTGCAACCTGGACGCGAGCCGGACGAAGCTGAGCCGACGCCAGCTCGGACTGTTGCCCGTCGAGCTCGAGGCGCAGCACGCGGCCGCCCTCGTCATCGCTGACGAAGAGCGCCGTGCCATCGGTGGCCAGCTCCCGGGGCGCACCCAAATCGGTGGCCAGTGGGGTGATCGGTCCGGCGAGATCCAACTCGAGGACGGCGCCTGCCCCGCGGTCGACCACGTAGAGCAGGTCGCCGATCTGAGCCAGGCCCCGGGGGCTCAACAAGCCCTCGGCCAGCACCTCGGGCAGCGGGTGGGACGGGTCGAGGGGATCAGGCGCGTCGGGCAGTGGGCGATGGTCAGACGGCGGCCCGCTCTCTCCAGGCACCTGGTCCACGTAGGTGGTGCAACCC
>JAUVCD010000439.1 GCA_030590865.1 Myxococcales bacterium
CGATGGCCCGTCAACATCTCCCAGAGCACCACGGCAGCGGAGTACACATCGGCGCGACGGTCGATGGGCTTACTCAGCGCTTGCTCCGGCGCCATGTAGGCGAGCTTGCCTTTGAGCACCCCGCCTTGGGTCGACGAGAGACGGGCTTCGGCGCGGGCGATTCCGAAATCAGTGATGCGGCACACGCCGTCGGTCCCAATCAAGATGTTGTGAGGCGACACATCGCGATGCACCAAGTTGAGAGCTGCCCCATCGGCCCCCGCCAGCTCGTGGGCGGCATGTAGCCCTGAAAGCGTGTCGAGCACGACGGCGAGGGCAACCCTCAGAGGCAGTCGCTGCCCCTGTTTGCGTAGCTGCCGCAACGCCTGGCGCAGCGACGTTCCCTCCACGTATTCCATCACCAGGAAGAGGCCCTCTTCCCCGGTCTGTACGTCCAGCGTGCTCACCGCATTGGGGTGGTGGATCCGTGCGGCGAGCCGCGCCTCGTCGAGGAACATGGCGACGAACTCGGGATCGTCAGCGATGTGGGGGTGCATGACCTTGATGGCCACCCGGCGCTCGAACCCTCCCACGCCGGTGGCATGGCCGAAGTACACGGTGGCCATTCCGCCTTTGGCGATTGGCTGCCCGACCTCGTACCGCCCGAACTGCTTCGTCATCACTGCCCCAGATTCACCTGGATCCTCCTATGTCACCGCGGGTGGCGATAGGCGTCCAGTCGGAACCGCTCGCTCGCCGATGCACGGCGAAAGACGCGCGCATCAGTCCACTACGCCGTTCACATGAAGGTCTGGATCGTTGAACGAGTAGTCGTCATTGACGTGGAGATGGCAGAGACTACAGGTGGTCAAGGTCGTATGGGTCCCCGCGGGCCCCGGAGGAGGCGCACCGTGGCAACGGTCACAGCCCACCTGTGACCCATCCACCGTGGTCCAGGCTGGCGTGGTGAGGCTACCGCCAGACTCATCTCCGTTCACGAACATGGCGCCGTGGCAGTAGCTGTTGCTGCAGCGGGTTCCGTCGTAAGCAGGGGTGGCACCAAAGGCCGAGGACAGCCCGGCAAAGTTCAGCTCCGCCGGGAGCGAGCTGTCGTTGTGCCCCGAGTCGGTCGACCGCTCCGGCACCAGATGGCAGTCCTCGCAACGCACCGCTCGGGCCGTCCGATCCCCCCCTAGCGCGGCAGCATTGTGCCCCCCGAGCAAGTGGGTCTGATGGGCCCCAACGCCAGCCGCGCTAGTCTCCGAGTGACCGGTCGTGTCGACCGGCGGAGCCGCATTGTCCGCGTTGCCGTGGCAGGTGTTGCAGATCCCCGGGCCACCGAGCTGCACGACACCGTCCACGTGGAGGTCAGCAGCCATGATGAAGAGACCGTCGCTCATCACCGGGGCATGACAGTCCCCACACTGGGCTGATGAGTCGTGGGGCGGTGGCGGGGGCAATGAGTGACAACTGCCACAGGCTGCAGCACGGGGCGCCGTCCACACCGGCGGGCCAGCGCTGCCTGACCCTTCGTCTGCGTCCATGTGACAGTAGGTTCCCGAGCAGCTGTGGGTGACTGGATCGTAGCTCGGTGAGGCGTCATTGTGCCGGGCGAGAGCTCCGGGAATGAACTCAGCCGGCGCGGCGGTGTCGGTGTGACCCAGGGTGTCGGTAGCGGTGGGGACCAGGTGGCATTGGCTGCAGGCCACGGCAGCGTGGTTGTTCGACGGCGTCAGGTGGATCTGGTGCGCCCCTACCCCTGGAGCGCTAGTAGCGCTCCGCCCCGCCAGGTCGTAAGGCGGCGCCGCTTGCAGCAACGCCGTGGTGTCTCGCTCGGGCGAGCCGTGGCAGCTCACGCAGACGTTGTCCGCTTCCCCTGGGTCCCGGGGGATCAGGCAGCTGCTGCCCACCAGGCCAGCGACCAGCAAGAGCGTGCCAATGAGATTCGCCTTCACCGCAGTACTTTCTCACCCATCATCGGCCAAAGTGATGGTCGCCCCGGCAGAGCCGCGGCACAAGAACCTTGGGCCCCTGGCACGAGCAGCAAGCCGGACCCAAGCATGCTAGTGGGTAAACATCGGGGGGGTACCGGCCATCAGCATCTAACGGTCACCACCGAAGGAGAACCGCCGTTGAAACAGTCTCTGACCTTAGCTGCTGGAGCCTTGTCGCTGGCCATCCTCCCGCTGGCCGCCTGCAAAGACGACGGGGGCAATGAGACCACCACCACGAGTAGCACCAGCACCAGCAGCGGCGGCAGCGGGGGCACCACCAGCAGCGGCGGTGGCAGCGGGGGCACCACTAGCAGCGGTGGCGGCCACGGCGGCACGGCCAGTGGCGGAGGGCCCCCGCCGCCGTTCTGGGATGCCGACTTCGTGCCAGACCAACTGCCCACTCCCGACACCGGAAACCACAACCCCGGCGCCGACTGTATGACCTGCCACAACACCGGTGATTATCTGCGGCTCTTCGCCGGTACCATCTACCAGGCCGATGGCACGACGCCTGCGCCCAGCGTCGAGATCGGCGTCAGGGATGGCGACACCCTGCGAACGACTTATTCGGCCACCAACGGCAACTTCTGGTTCTCCGACGACGGAGGCACCATCGACTGGATGACCGCCATAGTTCAGGCCCGCAACGCCAACGGCGACGTGCTCATGTACAGCCCGGGAGAGGCCGGCTGCAACTCGTGCCACACCGTCGAACTGCCGATCACCGAGCCCTGAGACCGCCTGCGCGTTGAGCCGAACGGTAGCCCAGCGCCCCCCAGCCACGCCCCTGGTCCACTAGTCGAGGAAGCCCCCTGGCAGTCGCCGGTCCTGCTATGGTCCCCGGCTCCTATGATGACCGTAGACCTGCCCTATTTCGACATGCTCTTGCCTCAGCTCGACCGTGGCGAGCAAGACGTATGCACTGCCTTCGGGCGCCACGTTCACTGGGGCTATTGGGACGAGGCCCACCCGGCCAACGGCTCACTGCACAGCTTCGCCGCTGCCGCTGAGCGCATGTGCCAACGGGTATGCGATGCCGGTCAAACAGCGGACGGTCAGAAGATTCTCGACGTGGGCTGTGGCATCGGCGGCACCCTGGCGAGCCTGAACGAGCGCTTCGATGGCGTCGATCTGACGGGACTGAACATCGATCGGCGCCAGCTCGACTACGCGGAACAACACGTCACCGCCCAGGACGGCAACCGCATCGCCTTGGTCGAAGGTGACGCCTGCGCCATGCCCTTCGAGGACGAGAGCTTCGACGTCGTCCTGGCGGTGGAGTGCGCCTTCCATTTCTCCAGCCGCGACCGCTTCTTCGCCGAGGTGGCGCGGGTCCTCCGCCCAGGCGGCAAGCTGGCGCTCTGCGACTTCATGCCCATCAACGCGGCGGTTCCCTTCATGTTCACTCAGCGACTGTTGTTCAGCGGCTACGTCAACCGCATCGTCGGCCCCACCAACATCAGCTGCAGCCGGGATAGCTATGTGAAGCTCGGCGAGGCCGTCGGCCTCAGCCTGATTGGGGAAGAAGACGTCACGCCCAACACCCTGCCCACCTATAGCGTCGTCCGGCGCATCGCTCGCCGGGTCGGCGTGCACCTGGTGACCGCCCACTTGGGCACCGCCGGCATGGAGCTGGTGGGGCGGCTGGGCCTGTTGCGCTACATGATCCTGGCGCTCGAAAAGCCCACCCAGGCGCGCTAGAGCTGAGCTAGTTCCCGGCCCGAAAGGCGCTCCAGTCTCGCGCGCCCCTGGCTGTGGGTCCTGAAAACGCGGACCAATGCGAAATCGTTGAGGTCCGGCTACGACCAGACCAGGCTGCCCAGCCGTGCTGAACATCTTCCACTCCTTGGTCCTCGCTGGCCTTGGCTTCTTCAAGACGCGCCGCCGACTCGCCATCGAGGTCCTCGCTCTGCGGCATCAACTCGGCGTGCTCAAGCGCTCGGTCAAGCGGCCACGGCTGACCAATACTGACCGTGGGCTCTGGGTGCTACTCTCGCGTTGATGGGCAAACTGGAGCGATGCGTTGGTCATCGTCAAGCCGGACTCGGTCATCCGATGGCATCGGGCAGGATTCCGCAAGGACTGGGCTTGGCGCAGCCGGCCAAAGGGTGGGCGCCCTGCCATTGACCCGCAGATTCGCGCACTCATCAGGCGCATGGGCACCGCCAACATGTGGGGCGCCCCGATGTGCACGGGTGACGCGCGCAGAGCGTGCGTCGGGACCCGAAACCGTGGGCCGTGCAGGGGTGACGCGCGAAGCGCGTCGGGACCCCAAACCGAGAGCGAAGCGAGCGAAAGCGAGCGATCCACGGCGAGCTTCTCAAGCTCGGCATCCGGGTGTCCGAGGCAACCGTCTCGAAGACCATGCCGCGTCGGAGAAAGCCGCCGTCTCAGACTTGGCGTTCGTTTCTGGATAATCACGTGGACACGCTCGTGTCTGTGGACTTCTTCACAGTGCCGACGGTGTTCTTCGACGTCTTGTAGAGGATAGATTGCCATGATGCCGCCGCCATCATGGCAATCTATCCTCGGAACCAATCACCCGTTGTGCGCAAATCGTGGGCATGATCGCCACAGGACAGATTACTCTGGGGTGGGAGTGCCCCCCCGGGGTGCCCACCCGACTCGGGCAGTGTCCTGTGTCGGGTCGAACCGATCATGGGACCGAGGACACCGTTTTCCGCTGTCGTCCTGGGCCTGGCTGTGGCCTGGTCGGCGTCAGCCCTAGCCCAACCCGTCCATGGTGGCTGGTACGCCGTAGAGGGTAATGCCGGCACGATTGTCGAGCTCACCGCTGGCGGTGATCTGAGTCAGGCGCCCAAGCTCGCCACCGGGCTCGATCGGCCCCAGGACATGTGCTTCGGCGGTCCGGGTCACCACCTCTACGTGGCGGCCACCGGCTTGAACGCCGTCTACGAGATCACGACGGGCGGCGACATGTCTTCCGTCCTACCTCACGCTTTTCAATTCCCGGGGGTGACCACCTGGGCCGGCGGCGTCACGGCGATCGACTGTACCGAGCAGCGGGTATTGGCCGGCGTGGCGCAAACCGGCGCGGTCTTTGACGTCACGACCGGTGGCGACATGCAGAACGCCACGCCGATAGCCGAGGGGTTGACCGCCGGTGAGCTCGTCGATCTATTCACCGACTCGCACGGCAAGGTCTGGGCCTCCGTTCAGATGACCGGCGTCTTCGAGATCACCGGGGGCGGCGACTTCACCGCGGTGAGCCCCACCTTCGCCTACGACTTGGGTGGCGCCTACGGGTTGAGTCAGCTCGCCGAGCTGAACGGCACCCTGTTGCTCGCCCACATCAGTCCCGGCGACATTCTCGATTTGTCGACCTTGCAGCCAGGCGCCCTGCTCTCCTCTGCTCCGCTCTTTGCCACGGGGATCAACATCCTGTGGGCCCTGGGCTCGAGCGGGCAGCGGCTTTACGCCCAGGATCTGTGCCCCGGCTGGACCTGCTTCCACGGCACATTCACCGATGCCACCGGTGGCGGTGATCTGAGCGGTCTAACGCCCCACGCCTTCAACGCGGATCTCGCCGGCAACGCGCCCGAGGCCCTCGCCTACATCCACTACTGTGGCGACGGCATCGTCTGGCCCAATTCTTCGGAGGAGTGTGACGAGGCGGGCGAGACGGGCACCTGCAACGCCGATTGCACCACGTCGAGCTGCGGCGATGGCGTCATCAACACCGCGGCTGGCGAGGTCTGCGACGACGGCACCGAAAACAGCGACACCGCTGGGGATGCGTGCCGTACCGATTGCGCGCTGCCGTACTGCGGGGACGGGGTGGTGGACACGGGCGCGGGCGAGGCCTGTGACGACGGGCAAAACAACAGCAACGCCGAGCCCGATGCCTGCCGCAGCGATTGCCGGCTGGCCCACTGCGGCGACGGCATCGTGGACGGGGGCGAGAGCTGCGACGATGGCTCGGCCAACAGCGACACCGATGCCGACGCCTGTCGCACCAACTGCGCCCTGGCCACCTGCGGTGACGCCACCTTGGACGACGGCGAGGCGTGCGACGACGGGGGCGGCAACAGCGACACCGAACCCGAAGCGTGCCGGACCACCTGTGTCGTGGCCCGCTGCGGCGACGGCGTGCGCGACTGGGGTGAGGCCTGCGACGACGGCAACCAGACCAATGACGACGGCTGTGGCGTGGACTGCACGGTCGAGGGTCCCTACGCAGGCACAGGTGGCGCTACGGCCTGTCCGGTTTGCAACGGACAAGTCAACGGTGGTTGCTCTCTGACCGGCGCTCCCAGCGGCGGCCGCTCGGGCAGACTCTGGGGGCTGGCGCTGCTGGCCTTCGCCGCGTTCCATCGGCGAAAACCGCGCGCCGAGGTCGCCAGGCGCGGGTCGCCGGACGCGAAGGTGGAGGGGTGACCGGTTCGATGCCGGTGGCCTGACGTCGCGCCAGTCGAGCACGGTGCCAGGTGTCTAGAGCACGGATCACGGTGCCAGGCGGTTCGTGTTTGACCTGAGAGGTTGGTGAGTACAGCTGGTTGGCTCGAAGCAGCCATGCGCCTCACGACGGGCGCTCCGCCCGGCGCGGAGGCGACGTAGACCGAGCCGAGGGATCTCGCGTGGTTGCGGCCCTGCCAAGGCAAACACCTCGCATCGTGGCAGGCACCGTGTTGGCGCTGGGTGCGGCGAGCGCTGCTTGCGAGGGTGGCCGACGGGTAAGCGGCCGAGAGCACTGCGGCATGGGGGCATGGGACGCTCTGCGTGATGCGTATTCGTCCAGTTGCAGTGTCAAGTGGTTGCTGCGAACATGGATATAGTGTGCGCAGTCGAGGGCAGAAAGGGGTCGTGATGCGCGGTGTCGTACTCGGAGCGGTTCTGGCAATGCTGGTCGGTTCGCTTGCATGGCAGGCAGGTTGTGGTGGGTCGGAGAGCGGCGGCGAAGGGCCCGTTGGCACCGGCGGTACCACTGCCTCGGGCGGCGGTGTCGCTGGCTATGGCGGGGTGGCCGGCGGCGGCGGTGCCGGAGGCGGGTGCGAGCCCACCGAGGAACTGTGTGACGGCCTGGACAACGACTGCGACGATGAGGTTGACGAGGATTGCCCCTGCAGCGACGGCGACACCCAGACCTGCTTCTCCGGCGACCCCAACCTCCTCAACATCGGCGAGTGCGCCGAGGGAGTCCAGACCTGCGACATCAACGGCGCCTGGGGAGATTGCATCGACGAGGTGCTGCCCGCCGACGAGGTCTGCGACGGCCTGGACAACGACTGCGACGAGGAGATCGACGAGGACTTCAGCGAGGTGACCTGCGGGCTGGGCATCTGTCAGGTTACGGTGCACGAATGCGTGGACGGACAGCCCGTGCCGTGCCTGCCGGGCCCCCCGTCCACCGAGACGTGTGACGGCACCGACGAGGACTGTGACGGCATCCCGGACAACGGCTGCCCCTGCATCCAAAACGACACCCAGGCATGCTACACGGGCTCGCCTCAGACGCAGAACGTCGGCGAATGCCACGATGGCGTCCAGACCTGCGACCTCAACGGCCAGTGGGGGCCTTGCGTCGGGGATGCCACGCCCACGTCGGAGGTTTGCGACGGCCTCGACAACAACTGCGACGCCGTGACCGACGAGGGCGATCCCGGCGGCGGCGCGAATTGCAGCACTGGCCTGCTCGGCGTCTGCGGGCCAGGCACCGAGCACTGTCAGAACGGCCAGATCACGTGCGTGCAGAACGTGCAGTCCAGCGCCGAGCTCTGCGACGGGCTGGACAACGACTGCAACGGCCAGAATGACGACGGCAACCCGGGCGGCGGAGCCGTCTGCACCACGGGCCAGCTGGGCGTCTGCGCCGACGGCACGGACACGTGCCTCAACGGTTCGGTGCAATGTGTTCAGAACGTGCTGGCCTCCGCCGAGCTGTGCGATGGGTTGGACAACGACTGCGACGGTCCGGTCGACGAGGGTGATCCGAGCGGCGGCGGCCCCTGCAACACCGGCAACCCAGGGGTCTGCGCAGCGGGCACCGAGCACTGCCAGAACGCCCAGCTCGTCTGCACCCAGGACGTGCAGGCGAGCGCCGAGCTCTGCGACGGCCTGGACAACAACTGCGATGGCCAGAGCGACGAAGGCGACCCGGGCGGCGGGGCGATGTGCAAC
>JAUVCD010000336.1 GCA_030590865.1 Myxococcales bacterium
ACGACCCTGCGGTAATCCGCCGCATCCTCGATCACCTGGACGACAAGCCAGCCGCAGGACACCCGGCACCGCGCGGCCCGCCAATGCACTGAGCTCCGCCCGCTGTCGCCAGCCCTCCCCCGAAGCGCCCTCATCCACTCGCGCCAGCGCACGGGTGCACCCGAATGCCCGCCTCTAGCTGCCGGGGCCGCCCCGGCAGCCCGCCGAGGGCTTCGAATCCGCTCAACCAGGCAGGCCTACGTAGGGGCGTGTAAGCAACAAACCTACCCCGCCATTGCTGTGCTACTTACCCTCTACCCCCTTCGAAATGCCTATCCTCCAGGGTCAAAGCGCTCGTCCGCCTCGTTCGTTTTCGAGAATCCACATGGGCTATACTCACCATTGGCCGCAGGTTCGACTCCTGCCGGGGGCGCTGAAGGTTCTTCTTTCTCTTCGACTGCAGACGCCCTCAACGTGACTTGCTTTTCGCAGGTCCGATATCGAACCCGCCGACCCAGTCTCCGGGCCGGGTTCCAACGAAGTAGCTTCCTTTCGGCGTTCGACGATCGATGCGTATCGTGGCGTCCGCCATGCCCTGCGTATCGGTGCGCAACCGGACGGTGCCGCGGTATCGATAATGCTGACGGGCCAGGGTGTGTTCAGTGCCTGGGACCTCCCAGGCGAGGCGGTACAGGTGCAGGGTGATGTTGCGGCGCGGAGAGAAGCCAACAAGCCCTAGAAGTGTGGTTTCTCCGGCACGTGGGGTGGGCGTGAAGCGCAATGCTCGTCGCTCTACCGCTTCCACCTCTCGCGTGCGAACGTACCGCGTCGTGGCCGTAGTGACGGCGATCTCATAACGGCCCGGCGGTCCCGCGGGCAGCAGGGTTTCCATCCTAGCCGTACCGGGTTTCAGCAGGGTCTGTTGCACCCGGCGGAGTCGGAGGTTCGGGGCGCGGATGTCTATGGTGACGGTATCCCCTTCGCCTACTCCGGTGACGCAAATGGTGATCGGAGAAAGCGGTCGCATCGCGCTTCCGGTAGCACTGGGGTAGACGTGCAGACCGCCCAAAGTTCGGCAGCTACCGTTGACACAGCGCCGACCCGCCAGCGGGCAGATGTAGCCGCCCAAGGAACCGTAGGCCCCATACAACGCTCCCTCCACCCTATGATCGCGAGGAACACCGGCAGGGGGAGCAGCGGGTTGCGCTGACAGGTGAAGAGTCTCCGCGGGCTGCGCCTGGCCAAGGGATGCCACACAGACCGCGAGGAGTAGAGGTTGCAGCGTCAGCAGGAGCTTATGGGAGCTCGGCACACCTCGTTCTGACACCGAAGCGATGAGCAGGTTCCCAGGGGATCGGTGGGGTAGAGCCAGGACTTCGCTTCGGCTATCGCCCGGGTGCTGAGCTTTGGGCCCAGGCTGGGCGACGATCGCGTGGGGCGTAGGGTGAGCCGCTCCGCCCGGCGACGGGGTAGTCCCACGGCTCACGGCAGGGCCTCCCAAACTCGGGCTGCGGCTTCCTGCCAGTGCCACGCAACAGAGCGTGACCATCATTGCTACGACGCTGGGCCTAGCCCTCAAACATGGGCCCCACCTGCCGTGACCGACCGAACACCCCGCCACCGGGCTCCGCTTCTTCCTGGTCGAAAGGACGCATTGGGCGGTCAGTCAGAATGAAAGAGGTTTTCCATTCTGGTGGGTTGCTGCAGCCTGTCAGGCGTTCGGTCAATCGCCGTAGTCCAGCCGTCCCTCACCCCTTGTCATGCGCTACCATGACACCGAAAATGGGTCTTGTCTCGGGCGCTTGCGGGCAACATCCGGAATCCGGATGTTGGGGCCAGTGGGGTTTCTCCGTTGCCAGAGCCGGAACCTCGCTGCCGACCTCGGCAGACAGCCATTGGTTGCGTGAACCTAGTTTCCAGGAGGGACAGGGTCCTGAGCTCGCTCTACCGCGTCCGCTGCCAATCGGCGGTGGCGAAGTAGTTTTCCAGCTTCCGCCCCATCGCCTCGAGGTCGCAGCGCATCACCAGCAGATCCTGTCTGCTACCTGCGCGGTCCTTCACATAATCGGTAATGGCTGCCTGCTCGACGAACCCGAGGGTCTGGAAGATCGCACGAGCTGCTGCCTGGGGCCGCATCATCTTGACGACCATCTCCTCGACCTTCTGGCTAGCCCCGAGGGCATAGAGCTCACGCCCCATCACCATGCCGAGCCCCTTGCGCTGATGGGAGGTCGCCACGATGAGCCTGAGTTCGCACATGTGGGCGCGCCAACCCTCGCCGGCGAGCTCGAGCGCCCCGTCGGCCACGATCTGATCGCTCGCAAGGGCTACGAGTCGCTTGACCCTGCCCGACGCCATGGCGGCGATCCGTTGCTCCACCACGTGGCGCTGGGTCACGTCGACGCGAAGGTAGGTTCGGTCCTGCTCGGACAGCGCCTCGAAGAACGCGAAGGACCGATCGATGTCGTCGTCCTCCATCGTGCGAATGATGATCTCACTCCCATCTTTCAGCTCGAATCGATCGCTCATGTCATCCCCCCCTCGGGTCGTAGCTGTGCTCGTCCAGCACTTGCGAGCCCAAAAGGTAACCACCCACGCTGAGATGACAAGTGCTGGGGCGTGCGGCTCTGACTGATGCAAGCGGGCTTTCGATCTGCTCGAGCAGTGCTGGAACGCGGCACACGTCCCGAGCGCGATAGCTGCCGAGATCGGAAGCGACGACCTCACCGGCCCTCACGTCGACGGCAACGTGCAGCTTCCGCCAAGCTCTGCGCTTCGGCACCTTCCCACGATTGCCGACGTGGATCTTGAGACCCGTACTGTCGATCAGAATGTGGATTGGTCGATTGCCTGCAGATACCCACACCGGTGGCTTGCTCCGCTTCTTGGTCCGCCTGGACAGAGTCGTGTGATCCGGGATGGGGATGTTCAGCTCGAGCTTGTCCGCCAACGAACTCAGGAAACCCTCGGTCTGTCGCAACGGAAGATGAAAGACTGTGCGGACCGTCAAGGCGGTCTCGATCGCAACGTGGGCGTAGACGAGCGGGCCCCCTGGCTTGCCACTGGCCGGTGCCCTCCAGCACTCGATGGCGCCTTCGGAGAACCAGATCGTCACGTCACCTCGCCTGCGCAGGCCCGCCTCGTATTCCGGCCAGTTGCGCACCCGGTAAGGAGTCTTGGCGTACTTGTACTGGCCGCGCTTGGGGTAGCTCACGGGTAGGCGATCCTAGCCAGCGACGGGTCGCCATCCACCAACGCCCAGTCACCGTGCTCAAAGCTGGATGCGAACGGGCTTGGCGCTGAACGGTGGGCTGGCAGCGCCCACCTGATCGAAGCTGTTGTCGCCCCAGCACGATACCTCGCCGCTGGCGTGTAGAGCGCAGGCGTGACCGTCGCCGAACGCCACCTGCTTCGCATCCCGGATGCCGCCCATCAGAAATGACGGAATGTCGCTTGTGTCGCGCGCGTCCGTCATCGTGGCCACGGCGTACAGACCTAGCTCGAGGCGGCGCCCCCAGCAGCGGAGCTTGCCGGCGCCCGTGACCGCACAACCTGCATCGCCCAGCTTGCCAAGGGCCACAGCCTGCGCGGCCGTCACGCCGGCGATGCGCCTTGGGCGTGGACCGAACGACGAAGACGGTTTGAACGTCGACACGGCGCCGTCGTGTTGGATGATGGCCACGGTCCGACCGTCCACGCTCACATCCTTCGCCGGTTTCACTCCCTCGACCAGCTTGAAGTCATCCTTGGTGAGCGTTGGTGGGTTGCCGACGTAGCACAGCAGCTGGTTCTTGGCTTGCACGGCGCAGCCGGCGTTGGCGCTGACGTCCAAGGCCGCAACGCCATTGAGCACCGTTTGCGGCTTCACCTCGCGCGCTTGGACGAAGAACGCCTTTTTGAACACGACGAGGGCGCCTGTCCCGGTCACGGCAAGCTCGGAGTGAGACGCAGGGCGCCACTGCTGCAGATTGGGCAGGCCGCCGAGGTCGACCTTTCGATATTTCTTACCGGCGATGTTGGGTCGCTCGCTCGTCACCACTTCGTGCCCACCGCTTGTGCGCTCTCCCACCACCGTATCGTCCCCCGCCCAGATGCGTTTCCAGCTCCTGGGTAGCTTCGTCGGCGTGTGGCCGCGCTGGCGAAACTCCTCCGACTCGTGAGTCTCGTCTTTGGCCAGTCCCCAGCACTGGATATCACCAACCAGGCAGGCCTACGTAGGGGCGCGTAAGCAACAACCCTACCCCGCCATTGCTGTGCTACTTACCCTCTACCCCCTTCGAAATGCCTATCCTCCTCGGGCAACGAGGAGGGCAATTTCTGCGCGCTGGGCCGGCTCCTGGACGCTGGCACCAGCTTCCCGGCGACCCTCACCGTGTGCGAGTACCTCTACGGCGACGTCAACGAGGGCAACGACATGATGGGCTACTGCGAGCCCGAGATCGAAACCCTGGTGTCCTTCCAGGTCGACCTGAGTCAAGACCAGGCAGTCATCGAGGTGGAGTGACGCTGCCTCCGAGCCACTCCGATGGGCTGCGCACCGAGCGTCAGGCGATCCAGTAGGCGTCGCGCCTGTCGGTCTTCTTGCGCGAGCTGGCGATCATCCGCGCAGCGACGCGGTCGACGAGAAGGTATATGAGTAACCCGAGGGGTCACGATCGACAGGCGGCCTGGTGAGCCTGTTCCGTGCCTCGCCTCATCGTTCGCCATGACGACCGCTGCACCGACCACCGAGCTCACCGAAGAGGGGCGCGACTTTCTCCAGAAGCGGGTGGCCCTCTTCGCTAAGGTGGCCCTCGTCATCAATGGGCTTGGCATCGTCGCCACCGTGGCGACCACGCGGCCGGCAGAGCTGTTGAAGCCGTAGTTCGCCCTCTCGCTGCTGGCTGCGGTGCTCTATGCTGGCGTTTGGCTTGCCTGTCGGACGGGGGCGCGCTCGGTGCGCTACGTGCGGTCCGCTGAGGTGTTGCTGATCTGCGGCCTCGCTGTGCTGATCGCGCCGATGGGTCGGCTCCAGCTCCCATCCTTCCTGCCCGAGTTGCTGCACGATGCCATCCCACCGGGTGACCCGGGCTACGTGAGGGCGGTCGCAGTGACCCAGCTCTACATGACCATGGCGCTCATGCTCGGGCTCACTATTTGCGTCGCGATCCGAGCCGCCGTGGTGCCGACCCGTCCGCTGCGGACGGCGCTTCTCACCGTGGCCGCTGGCGTGCCCGTGGCCGTGGCCACCGCGCTGCCGCGTCTGCCCTTCGAGGAGCCAGGATCGGCTCGCACCCAGATGTCGGCGCTGCTGGTGACGGTGGACGTTATCGACGTCTTCGTGTGGTGGTCCTTGACGACCATCGCCTGCATCGTCATCTCCAAGGTGGTCTACGGGCTTCACCAAGAGGTGCGCGAGGCTCGCCAGCTGGGCCAATACACTCTGGAAGACAAGATCGGAGAGGGCGGGATGGGGGCGGTCTATCGCGCCAGCCACGCCATGATGCGCCGGCCCACGGCAATCAAGTTGCTGCCGCCAGACAAGGCAGGGGAGACCAATCTTGCGCGCTTCGAACGGGAGGTGCAGCTCACCGCGCGGCTCACCCACCCCAATACGGTGACCATCTTCGACTATGGCCGCACCCCTGACGGCCTCTTCTATTACGCCATGGAGCTGCTCGACGGGGCCACCCTCGAGGCCATCGTCGACGTCGACGGTGCCCAGCCGGCGGCGCGGGTTCGCAAGTGGCTGGCCGAGGTGGCGGGGGCACTACAAGAGGCTCACTCCATCGAGCTCATCCACCGGGACATCAAGCCCACCAACATCATCGTCTGCACCCAAGGGGGTAAGCCCGACGTGGCCAAGCTGGTCGACTTCGGGCTAGTCAAAGAGACCGCGGGTGAGGGCGACGTTGCGCTCACCAAGGAGAGCGCTGTCACCGGCACGCCCCTTTACATGCCACCCGAGGCCTTGACCTCCCCTGAATCACAGGACGCCCGCAGCGATCTCTACGCCCTGGGGGCGGTGGGGTACTTCTTGCTGACCGGCCAGCACGTCTTCGAGGGAAAATCGGTCATCGAAGTATGTGGTCATCACATGCACGCGACCCCGGTGCCCCCCTCCGAGCGGCTGAGCGCGCCGGTGCCCGAAGACCTCGAGGCCTTGCTCCTACGCTGCCTGGCCAAGGACCCAGCCGACCGCCCTCAGTCTGCCGCCGATCTGCTGGCCGAGCTCGAGGCATGTTCCGACACGGGCCGCTGGACGGAGAGCGACGCGCGCCGCTGGTGGGCTGACCATGACGAGAGGCTCGAGGACAAACGGGGCCAAGACGCGGGCCCGTCGACGACTCGCACCATTGCGGTCGCCCTGGCCCGCTGAGGGGGCGTCGTATGGTGCGAGCTCTCATCTCGCGCCCGCTGAACCTCACAGTTCGTCCTTCGCCGCCAACCTGGATCGACTCGTAGACACCCTCGGTGTCGTAGGCGCCGTCGGCTCTGGCAGATGCAAGAGGGCTTTCGATCTGTTCGAGCAACGCTGGAACACGGCACGCGTCCCGAGCGCGATTGCTGCCAAGATCGGACGCGACGACCTCACCTGTCCTCGCGTCGACGTCAACGTGCAGTTTCCGCCTTGGTGGACACCCAAAACCGCCAACCAGGTAGGCCTACGCAGGGGCGTGTAAGCAACAAACCTACCCCACCATTGCTGTGCTACTTACCCTCTACCCCCTTCGAAATGCCTATCCTCTCAGGTGGAGATCGCTGATAAAGACGAGCAGGGGGCGCGCCGGCACGGACCCATTGTGTCACGGGCCCGGTGCGAATCTCCACCCGCACGGTCGCTAACTAGTCGCCGGGAGACGAATCGGTCGCGCCCGCCTTGGCCGCCGTCCCCCGATAGGCAGGCACCTCGGCCAGCGCGATGGGGGCGGCGATGAACAGTCCCTGCCCCCGGGCCACCAGCTCTTCCCCGGCGTAGAGCGTCGCGCTGGCCTCGATCTTCTTCCCCTCCCGCCGGTCGAGCTGGCCCACTGCGCGCAAGGAGGGGCTGGTGACCGGCGCGAGCAATTCGATCTCGAAGCGCGCCGTCAGCACGAACCGATCAGGGACCACCGAGTTGGCCGCGAAGAAGGCCGCATCGTCCAGGGCCTTGAAGTACATCGAGCCGTGCATCGAAGCGGCGGCATGCCAATAGGCCTCGGTCACCTCCATGTGGACCTCGGCCTGCCCTGCGGAGACGGATACGCGGCTCGGGATGGTCTGGTTGATGGGAGCACCGGCGTGCATCGCCTCGAGCCGGCGGTGGTGGTGAGCCAGGTTCGGCGCGGTCATCCCGCCAGGATGCCGCAGCGAGCGCTTCGGAGCCATCCCCGATGTCGGGCGGGCGGTCGCTGGCTCCCCTTTGACAAGGAGCGGCGTCGTGGCCAGCTTGTGGGTCCAACCAGGAGCCGCTCATGAGCGACCAGGACAACCGCGACATCCGCATCGACATCGTCTCGGACGTGGTCTGCCCGTGGTGCATCGTCGGCTACAAGCAGCTCGAGCGAGCTCTGGAGCTGACGGGCACCACCGCCGAGATCCGCTGGCATCCGTTCGAGCTCAATCCCCAATTGTCCGACGAGGGTCAGGACCTGCAGGAGCACCTAGAAGCCAAATACGGCATGGGCCCCGAGGACAACCGCCGCGGCCGGGAACGGTTGACCGCCATCGGCGACGAGCTGGGCTTTTCGTTCCGCTACGGCGACGACATGCGCATGGTCCCAACCTTCCGCGCCCATCAGCTGCTCCACTGGGCGGACACCCAGGATCGCCGACACCCACTGAAGCTGGCCCTCTTCCACGCCTACTTCACCGACCAGGGTAACGTGAACGATCCCGAGGTCTTGGCAGAGGTGGCCGCGTCAGTCGGCCTTGACCGCGCCGCGGCCCTCTCCGTCCTGGCCGATGGCCGCTACGAGAGCGCCGTACGGGAGGACGAGCGAAGCTGGACCCTCCAGGGCGTCCGCGCCGTACCCGCCATGGTCTTCGACGAGCGCCAGGCCGTCCTGGGCGCGCAGGGCGTCGACACCTACATCGCACTCCTGCGAGAGCTGGGTGTGGGACGCCAACCGAGTACCCGGGATTCTCGCAGCCACGCGGCACCGGACTGACAGGGGCGCCGCCTCGAGGGTGCGTCCGATGGGGACCATCGCTGCCTCGTTTCGGATGAACCACTCGTTGTTGCTCTTCCGGCGGCGATGCTGAGCCCGTCATCTCATCGCCTTTGACAATCGCTCCAGCGTCGCTGCGGCGGTCCAATCCTGTGGGCCTCGGAATCGCAACGTCATGTTGCCGGTGCGGTCGATGACGAATGATTCGGGCAGCTCGTGGATGCCGAAGCGACTCCTCACCTGACCGCCGTCGGCCAGCGCCATGGTTGCGGGCACGGGCCGCTCGAGGAAGCGACGAACGGGCGCCCAGTCGTCATCGAGGGCGATCAACAGCACGTGTGTGTTGCCGCTCTCGGCAAGCGTGAGCAGATGGGGCAGCTCCTGACGGCACGGCGGACACCACGTTGCCCAGAAGTGGAGCAACAACGGGCGTCCGCGGAGCTCGGCTAGGTTCTTCGACGACCCGTCGATGTAGCGCACGACCAGGTCGGGCATCGGGGACGCAATGGTCTCGACGGGTTCAGCCCGAGGAATGGGAGCGCCGCCTCTGGTGCCTTCCCGAACGAGCAGATAGCCTCCGACGAGAACCGCCTGCACCGCCACGAGGGCAATTCCCGTGCTCAGGCCCCTGTTCATGACGGCTCCTGTGGCGCAGTGCCGGTAGCCAGGTCGTCGCTGGGCCCCGTCGTGACCTCTCCTCCGGCCGGGGCTGGGAGACGCGCCCCGAAGGTGGCGTAGAGCACCGGTAGCACCACCAACGTTGCCAAGGTGGCAGTGATGATCCCGCCGATGACGACCGTGGCGAGGGGCCGTTGTACCTCCGCACCCACGCCTGTGTTCAGCGCCATGGGGACGAATCCGAGCGCCGCAACGAGGCCCGTCATCAACACCGGACGAATCCGCGTCTCGGCAGCCTCACGAATCGCGTCATCAGCCGCTCTTCCGGAACGCAGCAGACGTCGCACCTGGGAGACCAGGACCATGTCCCCGAGCACCGCCACGCCGGAAAGCGCGATGAATCCAACGCCCGCCGAAATGGAGAACGGCATACCGCGAAGCCAGAGGGCAGCGACGCCGCCGACCGCCGCGAAAGGAACCCCGGTGAAGACCCGCAACGCGTCGGCCACTCGGGCGTAGGTGATGTAGAGGAGCGAGAGGATGAGCAGCAAGGCGATCGGCACGACGATGAGCAGCCGCTCTTGCGCCCGTTCGAGGTTCTCGAACTGCCCGCCTAGCCTCGTGTAGTATCCCGACGGAAGATCGATCTTCTTCAGCGCTGCTCGCACCTCGGCGACGAAGGAGCCAACGTCTCTGTTCCGCACGTTCACCTGCACACTGATCCGTCTCCGCGCCCATTCGCGGTTGATGGTCGACGGGCCTTCGATGACGTTGATCTTCGCCAGCGCTTTGAGGGGCATGCGTCTGCCGGCGGGAGTCGACACGAGGATTTGGCCGATGCGCTCTGCCGACTGCCGCGACTCCTCGTCCAGCCGGAGCACTAGGTCGAACCGTCGTTGGCCTTCGATGACCTCGCCCACCTTGCGCGTGCCAAGGGCATCGACGACCTCCAGAATCTCCGCAACGGGGATGCCATGTCGCCCCGCTGCCTCGCGATCGACTTCGATGGTGAGCATGGGAAGACCCGTGAGCTGGTCGACCGACACGTCCGTCGCGCCCGGTATGGTCTCGACGAGCGTGCGGATTTCGTTTGCCTTGGCGCGGAGCAGGTCGAAGTCGTCGCCGTAGAGCTTGATGCCCACGTCTGCGCGCAGGCCCGCGATCATCTCATTCATGCGCATTTCGATGGGCTGGGTGAACACGCTGCGCATGCCTGGCAAGTCTTCGAGGTCCAGCGCCATTGCACCCATGAGGTCGTCCTGTGTCGCTCCGCGGTTCCATGTGTCACGCGGTGTCAGGGTGATGAAGATGTCCGAGACCTCGAGC
>JAUVCD010000387.1 GCA_030590865.1 Myxococcales bacterium
TCTTGCTCGGCAAGCCCATCGGGCGCGACTGGCTGCAAACGGTGCTGCGCGACGGCCCCCAGCCGCAGCGCCAGCTGGCCGCCTGGCTCCGTTTCCGTGAGGGCGTCGATCCCATGCCCTTCCCGGTGAGCGCTCCAGCGCTCGATCAACGGGCCAAGCTGCCGGCTCGCCCCCCTGACGTCGAGCCCCTCGGCTGAGCTTGCCCCTCAGTCGATCTGACCCCTCAGTTGATCTTGACGGTGGCGCCGCGGATGCGGTTCACCGCCGAGGCATGATTCAGCACGTGCCTGCCCCGCACGATGATCCGGCCGGCCGGGGTGATGACGATGGTGGATTTGCCGACGTTGAGGCCGATGGCCTTGTGGCACTGGATCTCGATGCGGTTCTCGTCCTCGCGGATCGTCAGCCCTTTGAGCGCCGGGTGGTCGACCGCGTCGAGCGCTTGATCGTTGTGAATGGGGCCGACCACCATCGGTAGTGCTGGATCTCCGTTCTCGAAGAGCAAGGCCACCCGGCCACCCACGTGGGCATCGGTCAGCTGAGCGGCGCAGCGAGCTACGAGCCCGTTGGTGGTCGGGCAACTCGGGTAGGTGACCCTGGGACCCTGGTCGCTCAGCTCGACGAGCCTGCCGAGCTCGACACCATCGATGCGCTTGGCGGCCCGCTCCTCGGCCTGGGCGCGCTCCCGACTGTCCCGCTCGGTCTGCACCTCGAGCACGGCGCTCAGTAGCTCGCCCACCAGCTCATCGTCGGCGTCATCGCCGTCTGGATCTGCGTCGGGCTCCGTCTCCAGGGTGAGGACGATCTCGGCCTCGGCTTCGTCGTCGGGCTTGGCGTTGCTCATGGCGCTCGAGGGCTTCGTTACTCCAGGAAGAGACGGTGATTGCGGTTCAGTTGATGCCGACCTTGCTGCCCTTGACCTTGACGGCGCCGCTGGCCTTCACCTTGACGCCACCTTTGCTCTTCACTTCCAGCTTCTTGCCCTCGATCTTGATGTCACCCTTGCCTTTGATGCTGATGTCCTTGCCTTCGATGCCGATCTTGCCGTCCTTTTCGATGACGACTTTGGCCTTGCCACATTCGATGATCATCTTCTTGCCGACGACGATTGTCTTTTCCTTGGTGACGTCTTCCTTGGCGTCGCCCTTGATGATCACCTGACGGTCCTTGTCGACCGTCAGCTGCACCGATTTTTTGACGGCCACTGTCTGGTTGCCGTCGACGGTGAGCGACATCTCCTTGGCGATCGTCTTGGTGAAGGCGCCGCCGATGGAGCTGTTCTGGTCCTTGCCGACAGCCTCGTCGTGCTTGCCGCCCACTGACACGCCGCGATCCTTGGTGACGTCCAGATTCTGCTTGCCGCTGACGGTGATGGCCTGATTGCCCCCGATGCCCTCGGTGTGGTTCCCGCCCACGGTGATCTTCTTGTTCCCGTCGATCATCTCGCTCTGATCGTGGTGAACCTCTTTGCTCCGGTCGTGGCCCACATCCATCGTCTCGTCGTGCCCAATCTCCTGGTTCTTGTCGTTCTCGATCCGAATGGTCCAGTCCTTCTCGCCGTGAAGGTAGACCTCCTCCTGACCTTTCTTGTCCTCGAAGTAAAACTCGTTGAAGCCCTTGCCGCCCATGGAGCTATTGGACTTGATGGTGCTCTTGGTCTTCTCGTCCGGCAGCGTGTAGGGCGGCACGTTGGCGCCGTGGTAGACCGTGCCGGCCACTAGCGGGCGATCGGGATCGCCTTCGAGGAACTCGACCACCACCTCTTGGCCGATCCGGGGGATGAACAGCCCGCCCCAGCCGGGGCCGGACCACATTTGTCGGACCCGCATCCAGCAGGAGCTCTTGTCGTCGTTCTTGCCTTCCCGGTCCCAGTGGAATTGCACTTTGATGCGGCCGTGCTCATCGGTGTGGATCTCCTCGCCCGATGGACCGGTGACGATAGCGGTCTGGACGCCGTAGATCTTGGGCTTCGGGGTTCGGTGGGGAGGCCGATAGGGCACCTCCTCGGGGATGCACAGGAATCGGTTGGCGTAGTTCTCCTCCTCCTCTCCGGCCTCCTCACCCATGTTCGGTTGAGCACCCCGGTGTTCGATCCGCACGAACAGATAGCCGGCGTTGAAGTCACCTCGTGGGTGCTCGACCAGCGAGAACGTGTGGCCTGGCGTGAAACGCACGCAGGCGCTGTCCCCGGTGGCCATCTTGGCCGCCACTTGCCACTGTTCGACCCGCAGGCTGGCCAGGGTCGATCCTTCAGCGGGCTTGGCGTAGTCGCCTGGATAGTCGTAGACCTCGATGCCTGAAGCGGTCTCCCCTTTGTTGTCTTTCTCCAGGCTCAGCGTTGGATTCTTGAAGTTGTAGTCCCTGAGCGTGACCTTGTCCGGCCGTACGGCTTGGCGGAAGCGGAACTGGGAGATGTGCTCAGACTGGACTAGGGCGCCAGCTGGCGCATGGAATCGGATGGACGAATCCCCTGCGATCGGCCCATAGGCCGAGGTGCTGTCAGCGATGACCAGCGTATGAGCGCCATCAGAGTGCTCGAAGAAGCAGAAGATACCGTCTTCCTCCATCAGTCGAGATAGGAAGTCCCAATCCGACTCGCGATACTGCACGCAGTATTCCCGCGGGCTGTATTTTTCCTGCAGGGACAGGCGATAATCGCTGGCCGCTAAACCCAGGTCGGTGAGCACCTGGTCGATGATGTCCGAGGTGCTCATCTCCTGGAAGATGCGGAAGGTCTGCTTCTTGTGGGCTTTCCAGAGCTCAGGAACCAACGTGATCTGGTAGTAGGAGAGCTTCTTGCCGATCTGATGCTGGGCGAGGGCCAGCACGAGGCCATGGACGTAGCGTGGCTCGTCGCCGACCTGCAGGGTGAGCTGGCCCGGGGCGCCCACCAAATCGTCGAACGCCAGATTGGGATTGCTGGTTGCTATGGTGATCTCGAAGCGAAACAACGTCGAGATCTCTTCCACCCCCTCGAAGCGAACGACCTCCACTGGGTCGCTCAAGGCATCTGCGGTGAACGTGTAGAGCGGCTGAGACATGGTGGCTCCTGTGGCTCGGTGGCGTTCCGATGCGGGGCACCGATATACCTCAGCTACCGATGGGCACTGCGGTATTTTCAGTGGTTGCTATTGCCGCGAGAAAATCAGCCCCCAGCCCCGTGGGCTCATGGTTCTCTCGCCCAGCCGCCGGGGACAGCACGTCCGAGACGGTCAGGGTGCTGGCGAGCGGATCGGTGGACGGTGCGGTCACCGGCGTGGCGGCGTCATCTGACCACGGGGCGCCGGGGAACGCAGCCGGCTGGAGGGTCGGGGTCGCGCCCGTGGAATCGGCAAGCTGGAAGTGGGCACCGGTGCTGCTGGGGCTGAGCTCGCCGACGGTGACGGTGCCGAACAGATCGGCCGGTTGAGCAGGAAGCGGCAGCGGCAATGGGGCGAGCAGGCGGGCAGCGACGGACAGATCGATCGGTTTGTTCCCCATGCTAGGAAGCAGGGGCGGCACGGCGGGTTCGGAGCCACCAGGGGAAGCCTCCGAGGCGCGGTCGGGCTCATCGTCGTCGGTGGATGTCGGCTCGTCCCAGGGCATGGCGGCAACCTGGGGGCCATCACTTGGCGGCCGACGGGGTCTGCGCGGCTGGTCTTCCCAAGGTGTGGCTGGGTCTTGGGACAAGAGGGACGTGCCAATGGTCGAAGCGAGCGGGTCTGATGCTGGGGCTTCGTTCGGCGCTGTCGGCGCTGGAGCTACAAATGGTGTGGCTGGGGTCAGCGGTTGGAACGATGTGCCGATGGTTGAGGCGAGTGGATCCTCGGCGGCGTCGGGCCGTCCTGGTGTCGTCTCCTCTGGCGGGTCCATGATGATGGTCGACATCAGCGGATCGGCAGGTGCCTGCGGCGCAGTGAGCACCGCTGGCCCGGTGGGGGGCTGGGGCCCTTCTCCGGCTCGACTGGGCACCATGGCAGTGGCTTGTGAGCCAAGCTCGACGATGTTGACCGTGCCGAACAGATCGACGACCACCGGACTGCTCGGGGCGCTCTCCGCCGCGGTCTTCTCCACCTGGGCGATCTCGACGGGCCAGTCGATGGGCTGGTCCGGGTACTGAACGCCCGCGGCGATGTGAAGGGCCTCCACAACCCCTTCGCTTGCCACGGGAAAACAGGCCCGCCAGGTCAAGGTGCAGCGGCCGGCGTCGGCATCGATGGCCAGCGTGTCGGCGTGCATGGGGAGGGTCCATCCCGCGTCGCCAGGGGTCTCTTTGGGCCACACCCAGGCCGCCGCAGCGGCGCTCGGTAGGCGTGTTTGTACGTGCAATTGGGAGGGGTCGAGGCCCTCGAGCTTCAGCCACTCATTGCCTTGGAGGAACGGCGTGCGCTGGTCCCGTGGCGCCACCTGAAAATAGGACCAGTCGAAGCTGCTGGGGATGTCCATGATCCGCTGCTCCAGGCGCTCACACACCTGGGTGGACAGTCCGTGGCGGTGCTGACGGCCACGTTTGGACAGTGCCCCAAAGCCGGCGCATTGATCCGGCTGGGCTGGGTCGATGATGTTGGCCAGCGCTCCGGTCGCCCCGCCGACGGCGGCCATCCGTCCGCCTCCTGGTCGAACGTTTCCGACCGCGCGGCCATAGACGATGGGCATCCGCTTGAATGGCAGCGGTGTGCTTGGACCGCTCGGCAAGAGCTTGCGATCCCCATAGACCAGCAAGCGTTTGTCGAGCAGTGGACGGTCGCCATGTACAGCCAGGCGCACTTTCGCCTCGCCCAGGGCTTGACCCTTTGGGGCGTAGGCTTGGCCGGCGAAGACGATATCCGCCTGCCGAAGATAGGGCGCGAGATCGTTGGCCTGGCGGACACTGCGGCCAGACTGCCCACCGTAGTGAATGTCCTCCAGCGTCAATGGCTGCGCCTCGGTGACTGACATGTCGCCCCCGAGCCGAAAGTTGTAGGTCGCCTTGACGATGACGGTCAGGTGAAGGCGATTCTGGGTAGTCCAGAGCCTCGAGCCCGTAGCCACCCGTCCGATGGGTGCAACGTCGTTGCGGCGCAGGACCATTGCCCCTCCGGGCGTGCCACGACGGAAGAGGGGTGGCAAGCGCGAGGGTGGGCTGTCTGTCAAGGCTCGGCAAACGTCTTGCGCTGGTCGGCCCGCTCCGTTACGCCTGGCCCTGGTCGTCGTCTGGTGTGGCGATCGGCCAGCGCGGGAGACTGCACCAGTGAGTGTGGCATTCAAGCGGGGTGACAAGCTCGACCGGTATTTGGTGCTCGACGTGCTCGGAGCCGGCGCCATGGGTGTGGTCCTGGCAGCCTATGACCCGGACCTGGACCGGAAGATTGCCGTCAAGCTCTTGCGCGCCGGAGGCGCTGGTCCGGCTCACATGGAAGCCCGGGCGCGGCTGCTACGGGAGGCCCAGGCCATGGCCAAGCTGTCCCACCCGAACGTGGTCACCGTGCACGACGTGGGGATGGCGGCCGGTCAGGTCTTCGTGGCCATGGAATACGCTGAGGGCTCGCTGGAACAGTGGCTGCGTGAGCCGCGGCCTTGGCAGGCAGTCATCGATGCCTTCAAGCAAGCTGCCCAGGGTTTAGCGGCGGCCCACCGGGCTGGTTTTGTGCATCGTGATTTCAAGCCTGCCAATGTGTTGTTGGGCCGGGACGGCAGCGCGCGGGTCAGTGACTTTGGGCTGGTGGCCGCCGCGCCGGACGTTGGCCCCTCGAGCGAGAGTGAGCGGCCAGCGACCGTCGGTGGCTCGTCGGTGCTGGACATGGCCCTGACCCGAGAAGGCGCGGTGATGGGCACGCCTTATTACATGGCCCCAGAACAGTATCTGGGACGGCCGGCGGATATCCGGGCCGACCAGTACGCTTTCTGCGTAGCGCTCTACGAGGCGCTCTATGGCCGTCGCCCCTTCGAGGGCAAAGACATCGCCCAGCTCAAAGCAGCGGTGCTGCGCAATGATCCGCCGCCACCACCGGCAGACGCCGAGGCTCCAGCCCGATTGTGGGACGCCCTTCGCCAGGGCATGTCCCTGGTGCCTGCCGATCGCTTTGCCTCGATGGGTGCCTTGATCGAGGCGCTGGATCGGGACCCGGAGGCCGAGAAAGGTCATGAGCTGGCGCGGCGTGCTCTCGTACAATTTGGATTCGACCAATCTGACGCAGGGGACGCCGAGACCGCCGAGCAGGCTCTGCGCAAGGCCTTGGACGAGTCGCTGGCTGCGGGTGATCACGAACGCGTCGCCGAGAGCTTGATTCGTCTGGTCTATGTGGTTGGCCGTCAACACGGCCGGGCCGTCGAGGCGCTCGAGCTTGCCGACCGAGCCGAGCAAGCCGTGAAGGATGGGGACGACGATCAGGCTCTCTTCGCCCGGCTCTGTAACAACCGCTCGGTGGTGCTCAGCGACTGCGGCAGGTACGGCGAAGCGGAGCAACAGCTCGAGCTGTCGATTGCTGCAGCCGAGCAGACCTACGGAGCGAACCATGAGCAGCTCGCAACGCTGCTCAACAATCTGGGGGACGCCGTCCGGGAACAAGGCCGGCACCGCGAAGCCATCGCCCACTACGAGCGCGCTCTGCCCATCGCGCGGGCTGCCAAGGGGAAGGAGTCCAGGGAGGTCGCCAATGCCATCGAAGGTTTGGCTCGGGCCTCTGAAGAGCTCGGCTTGCACGACGAGGCTCTGAGCCACTGGGAGGAGTCGCTGCGCCTGTGGCAAAAACTGGTAGGTGATGACAACCTGCATGTCGCCGAGGTGCACAGCCACTACGGGTGGTTGTTGAAGGAAGTGGGGCGCTACGACGATGCCCGGGTCCACCTAGAACGGGTGTTGACGGTGATGGCAGCGGCCGACGAACCTCAACAGGCCACCGCTCACGACGCCCTCGCGTCGCTCCATCACGACCTCGGACAGCTCGACGAGGCGGCCGAGCATTGTGAGCGGGCCATCGCGACGGGTGAGCAGCGGATGGGTGCCGACGCCCTCGCTGTTGCCGGTTTCATCACGACCCGAGGGGTGGTCGCCATGAGTCGTGGCGCGCCAGAAGCGGCGCTCCAAGACTTCGAGCGTGCTTGCGTGATTCGGGAGCGTGAGCTGGCTGGCGATCAGCCTGAGCTCGGCACGGCCTATCACAACATCGGGGCGGCTTTGGCACTTCTCGGGCGGATCGACGACGCCTGCCAGCTATTCGAGCAGGCGCTCACGGTGTGGCAATGCGCCTACGGTACCGATCATCCGGAAGTGGCAGACGCTCACGTCAACCTCGGTGACCACCTGTTGATGGGCCAGGCTCATGGCAAAGCGCTCGGCCATTTCGAGCGCGCGCTGGCCATTGAGGACGTTAGCCTCGATCCAGACGACGCCGCTCTCGCCATGCCCTTGACTGGCTTGGCCAGCTGTCATCTCGCCCTTGGGCAACCTGTCGAGGCGGTGCCCCTATTGGAGCGTGCAGTGAGTCTGCGGCGGCGCGCAGCGGTCCATCCAGGAATGCGGGCCTACAGCGAGTTCGCCTTGGCTGTCGCTTTATGGGACGCTAGCGACGATCGCGAGCGATCCCTCGCCGTGGCCCACAGCGCGGTGGCCGATTATCGCCAGGCTGGTCCCCTTGGCGAGGCCAATCTCGCCGAAGTGCTGTCCTGGCTCGAGCAACGGGGCGATCCTGGGCCGTCGCTGCAGTGATGGGTCCTGGGCTGCGAGGTGATGGCGTGTCCGTCGTGATTCCCGACTTGTTCCAGCAGCGCAGCTGTTGAAACCTCGCCGTCATGGACCTTCGTCTTCTAGTCGTTTGGCTTGCTCTTGGCGCTCACGTGCTGGTCGGGTGCCAGAGCGACGTCACCCATCGGTCGGCCGCCCCCACTCCGTCTGGTTCGAGCCAAGCGGGCACCGCGGCTGCCCCGTCGGTGACGCCCACGACCGTCCCGAGTCATGGGCCCGAGCCGGTCAGCGAAGCGGAGGTTGTCGTCAAGACCATCGAGCAGGCGATGCGTGCCGGACTGCAGCGCCACGATCTGGGGGCCTATATGAGCCTCTGGGCCGACGATGCGACACTGGTGGTGGCCCGCAGGGAGACCAAGGGTCGCTACGATCTGTCCCTCACCAGAGCTCAGATCGAGGCCAGCAGGAAGGTCCGCTTCAGCGTCCCACCGGTCACCAACTTCGCGATTGAGTTCGCTGACGCTGACGTGAAAGTGGAGGGCGACCAGGCGACCATGACCTGGTTGGTGGCCACCGACGTGGGTGGAGTCGACGCCAAGATCGCCGAGCACTACGAGCTGCGCAAGACCGCAACGGGGTGGAAGGTGACGCTCAACCGATACTGGCCAGTGCAGCATTCCCGGCAAGGGGAGACGACGCGCTATGACACCGCCAGCTGGAAGCGCCTCGACGACGCTGTGGCGGCGGCCAAGCAAGCCGGCAACGGTCGCAAAGTATTGGTGGCGCTGATTGCGGCATGGCGCTTCGCCGAAGCCCATGCTCAGGCCAAGAAGGTTACCGCTCAACCAGATGCCACGGCGGCAGACTGGCAAACCCGATCGGCCATGGCGGTGCAGGTTGGTGACGGGAAAGACGCCGCAGCGGCCCGGGCCAAAGCGGTCCAACCGTGACCTGAGTCACCTGCAAGGCAACTAGGCTTGGGCTTTGCGCTCGTAGCTTTCGTAGAGCTGCTGCGGATGATCGACGTACATCTCTGCGTGACCACAGTCCCCGCAGACCGTTGCTCGCAGCACTGTGGGACGACCACCGTCCAGCGCCACGGCGCCGAGCCCTTCGCCCACCATAGCGACGGGCACGGCCGGCAAGACGCGGGGCGAGCCGCAGCGCGGGCAGGTCGCGAAGCGAGCTTGTGACATGCCCGCCTGGGCCGTCGCCGCCGGCGGTGCATAGGCCTCGCCAGCAAGCTGGGAGGGCGGCTGAGGCGGCAGTCCAGCGAGCTGGGCTTGTGCCTGGGGTTGGGAGGGAATCGGTTGGGGCGGAGG
>JAUVCD010000516.1 GCA_030590865.1 Myxococcales bacterium
CACCCTTCGCTGGGCCAGGAGATCAGCCGGGCGCTCGAGGCGCTCCGCAACCGTTTCGGTAGCCGCGTCGATTTCAACGAGCCCATCTTCGCCGGCTACTCCCAAGGTGCCGGAATGGGCTCGATGATCCTGCCCAATCACCCGGCACGCTTTGCCCGCGCCGTGCTGGTCGAGGGCGGGTTCGGCCAATACCAAGAGTGGAACGTCGCTGCCTCCCGCCGCTTCAAGAACCAGGGCGCCAAGCGAGTGCTACTCGCCTGTGGCCGGCGCGTGTGCCTGGACATGGCTGAGACCACCGCATCATACATGCGCCGTGGCGGGCTCGAGGCACGGGTCATCTATGCCGCTGGCGCCGGGCACAACTACGGCGGGCCGCTCTTCGAGCAGGTCCGCGACGCGTTCCGCTGGGTGGTCGCCGACGATCCGCGCTGGTGAGCAGGTCGGGCGCCACGACCGACAGATTTCATGGTGATGGGCGACCTGACCGCGCCGGCAGGGGTGCTAGCGTCGACGAGCTGAAGCTAGTATCAGCAAGAGCTGCTCTGCCGAGTCGGCTCGCTGCTCTCGCGAGTCTGTTTCTGTGCAATCGTCCTGCCCTAAACGGGCTCCTGGCTCTGCTTTTCCGATGCGCCTTGTTCCCATCCTTGCCCTCTGGCCGCTACTACCGGTGCTCGGCGCGTGCGCGGGTCTGGGAGAGCTGGACCTGGGGGTCTGCGGCAACAACGTGCTCGATCCGGGAGAGGACTGCGACGGCTACGACGGAGGCCCGGAGACCCATTGCAACGCACCGCGGCAGCCGGCGGAGTGCCATTTCAGCTGCGCTTCGAATGACGAGGGACAGGACTACCGGTGCCCGGAGGGCATGGGCTGCGGCAAGGACTCGATCTGCCGGGAAGCCTCCGGGACCTTCGAGGTTCCCGAATCGATTGCCACTCGGCCAGGCCGCTGGATGCACATGGGCGACTTTGACGGTGACGGGCGGATGGACCTGGCCAACCTCCGGGGTCCTTCGCTGGACGTGCACTACTTTGGCGCGACAGGGTCGGTCGAGGAGAGCTACCAGGCATTCGCCGTACTGCCTGAGTCCAGCCGACCACTGGCCGGCGACCTGAGCGGTGACGGCCTCCATGATCTGGTGCTACCTGGGACCTATGAGCTGTCGGTGCTGGTCGCCAACTCGACGCGGACGTTCCGACCCAAAACCTACCTCGCAATCGACGTACCGCCAGACGCCCGCGCCGTCGTCGTCGACATCATCCCAGATATGTTGAGCGGGGCAACGGGGAGCACCGCCGGTAGTGAGGCCTTGCTGCTCGCCGAGGTGGACGGCAGCGATGTATTCCTCGACACGCGCCACCCGTCCTGGAGCACCGTGGTCGGCACCGCGCCGGGCCCAGCCTCCCAGCTGGCCGGAGCCCCGGCGGTGGCACAGTTCGTCGAGGATGATCCCGCGACACCCGCAGTCATCGAATCGCCGACCGAGGAGTTCGCGCTGGCCTATGAGGGAGACTCGTCGGTCTACGTCTACCTCCCCTCCTACGTGATCGACGCCGAAGAACAGACCAATGGCGTCACCCTGGTGGTCGGCGACCCGGTGCACGTCGAGCTCGAGGCTGGCGAGAGCGGCGGCATTCGAAGCGTCACGGCCGCCCAGCTCAACACCGCAGACCCATCCTTTCCCGACGAGCACATGGATCTGCTGATCGCGACGGACATGGGAGAGGTCTTCGCCGCCTTCGGCACCGGCCAAGGCGACTTTCACTCCCAGCCCAACCTGCCGCCACCGGGTAGCGAGGATCGCACGGCAGTGCGGCTCAGTGCCTTCGACGACTGCATCGTTCTGGCCGCGGCCGAGCTCGACGGCGACGGACAGGTGGATCTGGTGCTGCCTGATGGGATCTGGCTGAGCTCGGGCGGTGGCGATTGCTCCAACCCCTCGGTGCCGAGGTCGGGCGGCCAGCCCTGGACCACCGCACTGGTGGACGACCTCAACGGAAATCAGTGGCTCGACGTCGTGGCGGCCTCGCGCAACGGCGGCGGCATAGACTTTTTCAACGGTACCGGCACCACCACCTTCAGCCACGTCGATGTCAACACCACCGGCAAGATAGGCGAGCTCGCCGCCGGAGATTTCGATGGCGATCTGACGACCGACCTCGTCTTCACCCAGCTCGGCATCGACAGCGATGGCCGTGATGGTCTGATGGTGGCTTTCGGTCAGCCCGGCGGCCTGCTCGAGCCGCCGCAAACCGTCGGCTCCCTATTCGCCATCAACGGGCTCCATCCCTACGACTCGGTGAGCACCGGCGAGACGCTGGTCGATGCCGCCAGCGAGTTGCTGGTGCTCGCGGACAAGACCGCCGATCCCTCCGACGGCCGCGGATTGGCCGCACTGGCGGGGCGCGCCGACCGCCTACTGCAGACGCCCTTCGTCATGATTTTCCGTGGGCCAGACGGTTCGCCAACGCAATACTACGCCCCAGCTGCAGCCAGCTTTGGACAGTTCTGGTCCGCCGGAGACCAGCCGGCGCCGGGCATCCTGGCCTATGGCGCCAACATGGCTGGCTCACCCGATCCACCGACCAGCTTCGTGGGCATCCGCTCCACTGGTGACGTGGAGCTGTTCATCGGTCATGAACCGGCCGATCCCATGCTCGGCACCGTTGCAGAGCTAAGGGGCACGATCGTAGGTGCTGATGTGGATGGCGACGGGATCGATGAGCCGATCTCACTCACCTGGCTCGCGACCGGCCCAGAGCGGCGGCGCGTGACCGTCTCGGTCCTCGGATTCGATGCCCAGAGCTGGCTACCTGCCGGAGCCGTGGTGCTGCCGGACATCACCCTGGTGGGCTTCGAGAGCGACTCGGCGGCCCACCTCGGCGACCTGCCGACGCCGTTCTTGATGGAGTGGCTGCCCGACATGCACGGCGAGCCCCAGGGGTGCCGGCTCAACACACCGGCCGAAGAGGGAGGCGTCGATCTATTGGTGTCGGCGGTACAGTGGCAGGGAGATCAGCCCAGCGAGCCTGTGGTGGTCGTCCTGTGGAGCCACATCCTGCAGGCAGCTGCCAATGGACAGGCCGATGAGTTCAACCCTGGCGGAGCACGGGCCGACGAAATCGGAGTGATCCGCCCGCCGGCCGGCGAGTGGATCGTCGGCTCCACCTGTCTCAATACCGATGGGGATCCCTTCGCCGAGGTCATGCTGGCCACCTTGGCTCCCTCGGACGACGAGGCCAACGCAGCGCCGGAGCTCCGGCTATACGCTCTCGATCTGCCGAATGCCGGCCCCATTGACGCCCCTGCTACGCTACGCTTGGTGACCCGCTTCGACGAGGGATCGCTCGAAGGTCTCCACCCGTCCAAGGACCTGCCGCCGGTTTCGGCGCTGGTGGCGGGAGACACCAACGGCGACGGCATCGACGATCTGGTCATGGGTGCAGGCAACATCATCGCCCGGTTGTTGGGCCGGGAGGCCGGCCCGTGAGGAGAGCCACCGCTGCCGCGCGAGGGCCGTCCAGGTGGGGACGACTCTGCTCCATGGTGCTGACTGCACTGGCGCTGGTCGCCTGCCTGTCATTGCTGATGGGGGCGGCCCCCCGGCAAGCCGACGTGGTTGAGGCCCAGCGGCTGTTCAAGGCCGGAGCGCTGGCCTACCGGCTCGGCAAGTTCGGCACAGCGGTGCAAGCCTTCGAGCAGGCCAACGATCTCGCTCCCAACCCGGCGCTGCTGTTCTCGGCGGCTCAGGCGCTGCGACGCCAATACGCTGCCAATCCACAGCGGGAGCGTCTCGACCGCGCCCGGCGCTATTACGAACAATACCTTGGCGCGGTTGGGCAAGGCCGACGGAGGTTCGACGCCGCCGCAGCGATCGAGAAAATCGATCTGCTGTTGGCGACCCACCACCCGAGCCGTGCCCTTAGCGAGCCCGCAAGCTCGGGCGAGGCTGATGGCGGTCCAGACGGCGGCGGCGCTAGCATTCCCCAGCCTCCCCCACCAGCCCCACGCCCAGCGGCCGCACCGGAAACCTCCCTCGTCGTGGAGTCGCCCATCGCCGGAGCCCAAGTCAGCGTCGATGGTGAGGCGCCCGCCAAGGCGCCCCTCATCCGTGACCTCGCTCCAGGTCGTCATCGCTTACGGGTTACCGCAGCAGGCTACCGACCGATGGAGCGAACGGTGGATCTCCTGGTAGGCAAGGTCAAGAGCCTGGACCTCACCCTCGAAGAGCTGCCGGCCAGCGTGACGATCCAGGCGCCCGCGGGGCTCGAGCTGGTCATCGATGGCCGACCGATGGGGACCACTCCCCTGATCAGCCCGATCGAGCTGAGCGCCGGGGCCCACCGGGTGGTCGCCGGAACGAACGGCTACTACGCCTTCGCTAAGGCCGTCTCGCTCGATCGCGGACAGGCCAAGGAGCTGGACGTCGAGGTGGAGATGACCACCCAACGCATCATCTCGTGGGGCCTGCTGGGTAGCGCTGGGGCCGCGACCGCAGCGACCATCGGACTGTCCATCGCGGCGCGCAGCAGCGAGGCCAATGCTGAGGACCTGCTGCGAAAGGCAGCAAAGGCCGAGCGACCGCTCACCGTGGCCGAGGCCGAGGACCACAACGCCGCCTTGTTCCGCCGCGATAATCTCGCACGGTTCGCCGGCATCGGTGCCGCTGCCGCTGCCGTTGCTGCTACGATCGGTCTGCTCACTTTCGTCTTCGATGAACCCCAGCTCTATGGGGTCGAGCCGAGCAATGACCGCGACCAGAACGAACCAGGGCAGGCAGCGCGCCAAGGAATCGTCGTGTCAGGCTCGGCGGTTGTTCTCCCCACCGGCTTTGCAGCCGGCCTGATGGGCCAATTCTGACCGGCAATCGCAGCGATGGTGAAGGTTCACCGCATCCTCAACATCGACCGGGGAGACTATGTCGAGGTGACGCGGCTCGGGCCGGTCTTCGCCACCGTCGCAGCCTCGACCGTGGTGCTGGCGAGCCTGTCCAAGGCGCTGTTTCTGTCCACCAACCCCATCTCGATGCTGCCGTGGCTCTTCATGGGCTCAGCGGCCATCACGGCGGGCGGCTCGCTGCTCTACGTGGCCGCGATGGGACGGTTCAGACTCGAGCTGCGCCTCGCCGCGCTGTTCACGCTGGCGACCTGCTCGCTCGCCGTGTTGCGTCTCCTTTTTCCTTTGGCGCCAGGTCCGATGTCGGTGGTCATCCTGCTGTGGTGCCCGGCGATCGGTCACTTGGCAGTCGTCCAGACCTGGAACATGGCCTCCTCGTCGCTGCCGACTCGACAGGGAAAACGGTTGCTCCCGGTGCTCGCCGCAATCGCCACTGCTGGCGCTGCCCTCGGCGGCGGCCTCGTCCAACTCCTGCTCCGGTGGGGCGGTGCCGAGGACTTGCTCTGGTTGGCCGTCGCGCTGCTGGTCTGGCCCCTGCTGTCGGTGCGCAGCGCGGTAACCGGACGGTCGACTTCATCATCGTCAGCTCAACCGACTCAGCAAGTCGCTGACCTGGGGGAACGCGGCCCAGGTGACGACGATCGGCGCTCCGAACAGACCGGGGGCCTCGGTAGCATCACGCGAAGTCCGTTGCTGGCCGAGCTCGCCCTATTCGTGGTCCTGCTACAAGCCGCATCACTGCTGATCGACTACCAGCTCAGCGCAGAGCTCAAGGTCGCCTTTGCGAAGGATGAGATCGCGGGCTTTCTGGGCGGTTTCTACGGGATCTCGAACGTGGTCGTGTTGCTGCTCACCCTGGCAGCGACCAGCCGCGTCGTGCGACTGCTGGGCATCGGGCTCGCGCTCTCGGCCAGCGCCGTCTGTATCGCCCTAGGCAGCGCGGTCTACCTGGCCGCCTCTTTGACCGGCGCGCTCTCGACTTTTTGGGTCATCGCAGCCACGGCCTTCGCGGAGCGGCTCGGTCAGTATGCACTGACCAAACCTGCCATTCAGATGGTCTTCATGCCGCTGCAGGCACAGGTCGCCGAGCGGGCCAAGACGCTGATCGACGGGGTAGTGCATCGACTGGCCACCATCGGCGTGTCCCTGTTCTTGCTCGTCGCCTCAGTCAGTGTGACATCCCAATATCGGCTCTCGGCGCCAGCCATCATCGCTTGCGTCATCGCCGTGTGGCTCGCAGCCCGGCTACGCCCTCATTACCGTCGCGCTATCTTTGGGGCTCTGCGCGCGAAACGGCTGGACCTCAACGTGACCCGTTACCTGGGCGAAGGATTGGGGCGGGGGGCGGTGCTCGAGGTGGAGCAGCGCCTGGCGGGGCGGGATCCGGAGGATGTCATTCGGGCCCTCGACATCGCACGAGAGCTCCGCCTGCCGGTGACCCAAGCAGCGCTTCACGAGCTGGCCGGTCGCCCAGACCCCGAAGTGGCTGATGCCGCCTTGCGAGCCATGGCGGCGCTCGACTATCGAATGGACCGACCGCTGCTCGCCGAGCTCTTGCGTCCAGAGCGGGCGCCCCCACTCCTTCGGGCAGTGCTGCAGCTCATCGATGATCGGCAGCTAGTTGACGTGGCGGACTTGGTCAGGCCCCTGACCCGCCACCTCGACTCGAGTGTCGCCTCCCTCGCTAGCGTACTGCGGATCCGAGCGGCAGGTCATGCGGCCCTCCACGCCCTGGACCACGAGATCACCGCCGAGTCGCCATCTCAATCTCAGTCCCCTGCGCCCAACCGGTTGACCGGCATGACCCTGGCAGGCGATTTCGTGCGCGAGCTACCTGAGCTGCTAGCCCACCCGTCAGTCCAGGTGCGGCGGGACACGGTCGAGCAGATGGGGCAGCTCAGCTTGCCCTCGTTCGTCGGTCCACTGATGGAGTGCCTGGGTCGCTGCGAGGTCCGGGAACAGGCCGTCGCTGCGATGGTGCGTTACGGTGCCGACATCCTGCCCCGAGTTACCGCTCGGCTGGCCGATCCGGAGGCGAAGCTGGTGACTCGTGCCGGGCTGCTGCGAGTCCTCGAGAAGCTCGCCACCGCCCCCGCTGTGGCCGCGCTGGTCGGTCAGGCCGAAAGCACTGAACCCACGGTCCGCAACCAAGCGGTC
>JAUVCD010000098.1 GCA_030590865.1 Myxococcales bacterium
CATCACCTTCGGCATCGGGGTCGACTATGCGGTGAACATCATGCAGCGCTATCGCCGTGAAGGCGTGGGCGGCGCGCTCAACGCTGTCCGCGAGACCGGCGGTGCGGTGATCCTGTGCAGCCTGACCACGACGTTCGGCTATCTGGCCCTGGTCCGCTCGGTGAACTACTCGGTACGCAGCCTCGGCATTGCAGCCTTCCTCGGCGAGGTCGCTTGCCTGCTCGCCGCCGTGATCATCCTGCCGAGCGCGCTCATGTGGCGCGACGGCTCTCGCCGGCGCAAGCAGCTGAGCGGGGGAAGCCCAAACGGACCGCCCTCGAGCGGTAAGCTCGACGCGTTGAGCGGCCGGTAGCGCACCGCCCCGAGCGGGACGATGCGCCAGCGGATCGTCCTTACTCCTTGGCAGCCTTGAGCTTCTCGAGAAGCTCGGGCATCACCTTGAACAGGTCGGCGACCAGACCGTAGTCCGCCACGGTGAAGATCGGCGCTTCCTCGTCCTTGTTGATGGCGACGATCACCTTCGAGCTCTTCATGCCCGCCAGGTGCTGAATGGCCCCTGACAAGCCGATGGCGAAGTACAGGTCGGGCGCCACGATCTTGCCGGTCTGTCCGACCTGCAAATCCGGTGAGCAATAACCCGCGTCGCAGGCCGCACGGGTGGCACCAATCGCCGCACCAAACAAATCGGCGAAGGGATCGAGCAGCTCGCTGAACTTGGCTTTCATGCCTCGACCGCCGCTGATCACGACGTCTGCCTCGGTGAGCTCGGGACGCTCACTCTTGACCTGATCGAAGCTGATCCATTCGACCCTCGCAGCCGCGCCGCTGGGACCGACCACGTCGGTCTTCTCCACCGGAGAGCTGTCCGCGCCCGGCTCGGCGGCCGCGAAGGTGCTCTGACGGACGCTGACTACCTCGACGTCACTGACCAGCTGGCACACGCCGAAAGCGTTGCCGGCGAACATCGGTCGCTTGTAGGTGAGCTTGCCGCCCTCCATGGGGAGCAACTCGGTAATGTCCGCGGCGTAGCCCGCTTCGAGCTTGCCAGCGAGCCGGGCCAACAGGTCCTTGCCGAAGGCGCTCGCCGCGGCGCAGACCACTTGGTAGTCCTTGGCCAGTGCCGCCACTGTGGGAGCGTAGAGCTCGGCCACATAGCCCTGGAGCGACCCGTCGTCAGCCACCAGCACCTTGTCGGCACCGAGCTTGCTCGCTTCCTCGGCGGCGGCATCCAGCCCCGCCCCGAGGAGCAGCAGCGTGTAGCTGCCGCCAAGCTGCTCAGCGGCTTGCTTCGCGAAGGTCACCGCAGAATGGGTGGTCTTCTTGAGCTTTCCTTCTCCGGCCTCTGCAATCACTAGAACGTTTGCCATGTCGTTCACCTTTTCCGAAAGCTCCCATCCGAGCAGTTCAGAGCACCTTTGCTTCGTTCTTGAGTTTGTCGACCAGCTCGTCCACGTCGGCCACCGTGACGCCGGCGGCGCGCACCGGGGGCTCTACGTAGCGCAGGTACTCGATCTTCCGAGTCCCATCGCTGATGAGATCAGCCAGTTTCTTGGTCTCTAGCGGCTTGCGCCGAGCCTGCATGATTGCGGGCAGCGGGGCGAAGCGCACACCATCGTGGTACTTGAACCCCTTGTCGGTCTTCATCGAGTAGCAGCTCGTGGGACTGACGACGCGCAGGTCGACGGTCACCAAGGCGGGAGCCTTGACCCGAAGGTTGATGGTTCCGCCATCGACCTCACGACCCACCAGCAGGCCGCCCTCTTCCTCCTGGATGGTGGCGGCAAAGGTCGCCATCGGCCAGTCGAGTAGCTCGGCCAGGATCTGCCCCACCTGATTGGTGTCGGCGTCGACCGCCTGCTTGCCCAGCAGCACCAGGTCCGGCTGCTCGGCCTCGACCAAGCTCTTGAGCGCCTTGGCGACGAGCATCCCGTCCAGATCGTCGTCCTCGCTCTCGACCCGGATGGCGCGGTTGGCCCCAGTGGCCAGCGCAGCCCGCAACGTCACCTCGGTGTCCTTCGGTCCAAAGGTGACCACCACGACCTCGCCAAGCCGAGCCTTCTGGGCCTTGCCGTCCTCGGTCAGACGAAGGGCCGCCTCGAGGGCGATCTCGTCGAAAGGATTCGGCTTCCACTCCAGGCCGGCAGTGTCGACCTTGCTGCCGTCGGCGGCGATCTTCACCTTGTTGGCGTTGTCGGGATCGGCAACGCGCTTGAGAGGGACAAGTATCTTCACGGCTTAGGAACCTCCATGCGGATGTTTACATTGTCAACATCTGCTACTGCTTCGGTGCGCGGGTCGCCACCAAAGGGGGTCTTCCCACGCTCGTAGCCGAGCATGTGCCGCTGATTACTGAGTATGTCGCGGCGCGTCAATCCCAGCCCGGGGACCGTTGCGGCGTACGATCCACGTCCCCCATCCTGGCAAGCCGGAGTACCCTGGCCCAGTGACATTCCACACTGATCTTCTGGTCATCGGCAGCGGTGTCGCAGGCATGACGATGGCCCTCGAAGTGGCCGATCATGCCGAGGTGACCATCCTCACCAAACGCAGCGTGAGCGACTCGAGCACCAACGAGGCCCAGGGTGGGATTGCGGTGGTGGTGGACGACGCTGACTCACCCGAGGCCCACAAGCAGGACACGCTGACGGCCGGTGCTGGGCTCTGTCACGACGTCGTCGTCGATCGCTGTGTTCGTGAGGGTCCGGCGCGACTGAAGGAGCTCATCGCTCGGGGCGCGAGACTGGACCAACAGGACGGCAAGCTCAGCCTCACCCGTGAAGGAGGCCACTCTACCCGAAGAGTCGTGCACGCGGCCGACGCCACCGGCGCCGAGGTGCAACGTACGCTGGTGAAAGCCTGCCAGAGCCATCCCCGCATTCGCTTGCTCGAACATCAGAACGCCATCGATCTGATCATGCTGACCTCCTTCGGTGGCCCGGAACGCTGCGTCGGAGCCTATGTGCTCGACGAGGCGGCATCGACGACGGACCATCACATCGTCGAGACCTACGTGGCACGGGAAACGGTGATCGCCACCGGCGGTGCCGGCAAGGTCTACCTCTACACGTCCAACCCAGACGTAGCGACCGGCGACGGCGTCGCCATGGCCTACCGGGCGGGCGCAGAAATTGGGAACATGGAGTTCATCCAATTTCACCCCACCTGCCTGTACCACCCGCTGGCCAAGAGCTTCTTGATCACCGAGGCGATGCGCGGTGAGGGGGCGATCCTCCGGCTCATCGATGGAACGCCCTTCATGGAGCGACACGACCCGCGCAAGGAGCTAGCCCCCCGGGACATCGTGGCCCGGGCCATCGACTTCGAAATGAAGCGCGCCGGTCATGATCACGTGCTGCTCGACATCACCCACAAGCCGGCTGCCTTCGTGAAGGACCGATTTCCAAATGTGGTCGAGCGCTGCCTCGGATGGGGCATCGACCCCACCCGCGAGCCGCTGCCCGTCGTGCCGGCAGCCCACTACATGTGCGGCGGCGTGACCACCGACATGAAGGGACGGACGACGATCCCTGGCCTCAGCGCCATTGGGGAGGTGTCCTTCACCGGCCTGCACGGCGCCAACCGCCTGGCGTCCAATTCGCTGCTCGAGGGTTTGGTCTTCGGTCATCGCGCTGCCGAGCGAGTATGCAGCACATTGAGCGACAGCCAGGCCACCCCCCATCCCCAGGTGCCCGAGTGGCACACTGGCGACGCGGTACCAAGCGACGAGGCGGTCGTCGTGGCCCACAACTGGGACGAGCTGCGACGCACCATGTGGAACTACGTCGGCATCGTTCGCTCCAACACCCGGCTCAGACGAGCCGCCCGGCGCATCGCCCTGCTTCAGGACGAGATCCGCGAGTACTACTGGAAGCACCTGGTGACTCGCGATCTATTGGAGCTACGAAACATCGCCACAGTCGCCGAGCTGATCGTCAGCTGTGCGGCGGCCCGACGGGAGAGCCGCGGCTTGCATCACACCATCGACTATCCAGCCACGGACCCTGAGCTGGTCTGCGATACCATCGTGAGCCGCGGCGTTCCGGCTCACATCCGCGCCAGCGGCTCCCTTCAGCAGTGAGACCGCTGCGTGCTGAACGATCCTGCATACCCGTCAAGCCCGCCACCGCCGCCTGACCCGTCCATTCGTCCGCTGACGCTCTTGGGTGCGGCCCTCTGGGTCGTCGGCATCGAGCTCTGCTTCTGGTGGGTGCTGATCGCTGTCGGCTCGATCAGAGAGGCGGCGGACCGCGATCTCATCAGCCGCCTATGCTGTCAGCTGATCGCTTACACGTTCGGCCTTTTCCTGTTGCTTCGAGTGCACGGCCCTCACTCGCCCATTGCCGACTTCATCGCCGCCCGGAAGACCCACCTAGCGTTCTATCCCCTGGCCCTCACCCTCGGCGTAGCGGTCGCCGTGCCGGCCGCCTGGCTGCTCGGCGCGATCGAGCAACGGTGGCCCCCCCCCCAGCCGGACCACGGGTTCGTAGCGCTGTTTCAGCTGGCGAGTCGCCCGGAACAGCTCATCATCGCCTTCGGCGTGGTTCTCGCTGGACCGCTGCTCGAGGAAGTGCTGTTCCGCGGCGCGATTTTCCGCCCCCTGCGAGAGGCCAACGCCCCTTGGAAGACGGTCCTGTTCACCGCCGGATTGTTCGCCCTCGTTCACATCGATCCGCGCCGCATGGTGCCCATCTTCATCCTAGGCCTCATGCTGGGTTACTTGCGCGCCGCGAGCGGCTCGTTGATCCCTCCTGTGCTCCTCCATATGGGCTTCAACGCAGTCCCTTTCCTCGACCTGTTCAGCCAACCAGCGGCGGCTGACCGTGAGGCGCCGAGCACTGAGCTGTCGCTACAGCTGTTGCTTGGGACGACGGCCGTCTGCGTGGTCGCCCTGCTGCTGATCCAGATCGTCTCAGCCCGTAGCCGCCGCGCCATGGTGGCACGCGGCCGGGACTGACAGGCACCAAACCACCTTGTTTCGAAGGGCACGACGTGCGCGAGCCCCTTCGGCGTGCTACTTAATTAAGTGAGGAGTGAAGCCGCTCGAAGCGGCCCCGCAGGCTCGAGCCAGTCGCCTGCCCACCACGCGCTGGCCGGTCTACAGATAAGCTACGCGTTGATCATTGTAACGCGGCTGCGGAGTTGTGGCTGACCCTCGCCACCCCATCATGCCGCAACCCTCATCAACCGATCCGCGCCGCCCACTCTTGGGATGGCTGGTCGTGGCCTTGGTGCCCCAGATCCTCGGGTGGTCGTCTGGCTGCGTTTCGGCGGCGCCCCCCCCCTCGAGCGCCTACATCGTAACGCCATCTCACCGCTTGAGAAGCTCGCTACAGAACCTCGAGATCATCGATCAACGTTGGTCGCTGATGCGACAACGGCTGGCCAGCGCCAACGAGGCCTACGGGAACATGAGCGAAGCCTGGAACCTGGTGCTAGGCGCCGTCGAGCACGACCAACCCACAAGTCCGGCAGCTCCCGAGAGCTCGGCGGGCCAGACCCCTGCGGCCCCTTGCGGCTCCACGGGGCTCACTCAGCTCGGTGAGGAGCTCACCGCAGTCAGGCTGGACCTAATGGGCCGGCGGTCGACCCTGAGCCCCGCTGTGCTCGACCTGCTCGAGCGAGAGCGTCAGCTGGTGACCGACCAGGCCACAGTCGGTGAGCTCGCCCCCTGTCCGTGACGGCCTCCACGGAGAGCACGGGCTGGTCCCAAATAAATAACGGACCGGGCACCCCATCTTGGAGGCGCTCAGTCCGTCGTTATGCGGTGTCTGACTCTACTCGACCGGACGACACACAGTCACCCGAGCAGTCCGGCCGAGAAGTAAGATAGCTCGAAGCGAGCTGGTCAGATCAGCCGCATCCCACAAGGCAGTCGGTGTACGACGCGGCGGGGGGAACGGCGGTAATGTCGTCGCACGACGCATCGTTGATGCACTCCGTTTCGCATTCGACCTTGCCGGTGCAGTCAACATCGCCGCTCTCGACGACGGTGGCATCTGGGTAGCACTCTTCTGAGGGTGTGTAGGCGCATCGTGCCGTCCACTGCCAAGCAACCTTGTTACGCCTTCTTGCTGTCGATTCCAGCAGTTACCTCAATCGAACCCGAGCGTTGGGGAGGCTCTTTTTTGGCCACTTCGGTTCTCTTTCAGTCGCCGAGGAGCTAAACCACCGGTGGTCGCCAGTGGGGAGGGCTGGCGTACCGGCGGCGAGGAGCTCGACTGCTCGAGCCCGACGCTGAACCTTGGTCCAACCGGAGCCATCCCTATGGGCAACCCACCGATGTACGATTGGAACGCAGCCCAGGTGCCCGCCTGGCGCGGAGCCCATGCGGTCCGCGTGGTCGACGAGACGCTGCGAGACGGCCTCCAGAGTGCCACCGCGACCGACCCACCCATTGAGACCAAGGTCGAGATGCTGGTTCGGATGGCTGAGATCGGCGTCGATGTGGTCAGCGTGGGCTTGCCGGCCGCCAGCAGCCGCGCGGTCGAGCAGGCCGTCAAGCTGGTCCGGGCGATCACCGATCGAGACCTGGCCCTAGTGCCCACCGCCGCAGCCCGGACCGTGGTGTCTGACGTCGAGAAGATCGCCGACGTCGCCCAGCGCACCGGCAGGCCCGTCGAGGTCTACGCTTTCATCGGCAGCTCCCCAATTCGCCATTTCGCCGAAGGGTGGGACGTCGACTTCCTGCTGAAGCACATCCGGGCCTCGGTCGCCGTTGCACGACGACAGAATATCCCTTTCTGCCTGGTCACCGAGGACACAACCCGCGCTCGACCCGAGGTCCTGGAGCAACTGTTCTGCGCCGCCCTCGACGGCGGCGCAGCGCGGCTGTGCCTCTGCGACACGGTGGGCCACGCCACGCCCGATGGCGTCTCTCGCTTGGTGCGATTTGTCCGGGATGTCGTCCAGGCCAATGGACATCACGACGTAGGACTCGACTGGCACGCCCACAACGATCGTGGGCTGGCGCTGCAAACCGGGCTGTGGGCCAGTGAAGTCGGCGTCGATCGAGTGCACGGCACGGCCCTCGGCATCGGCGAGCGAGTGGGTAACGTGCCCCTCGAGCTGTTGGTGCTCAACCTCGGTCTGATCGGCGCCAAGACCAAACCCGACCGAGCCAAGCTGCGAGCCTATTGCGAGCTCGCCGCCGAAGCCCTCGCCATTGGCGGCATCCAGGATACCCACCCCTTGTTCGGCAAGGCAGCCGAGGCAGCCCGGCAGGGTGGACCACCGACTGGCTTCTGAACCAGGGACTGGAATGGGGACGCTAGCCCCGGATGCCAATAGCCCAGGCTAGCCTGGCCAAGTTGTGCAGCACCGCAGGCACGCGACGCACCAGGTTGATCGACGGCGGCCGCTTCTCCCGCAGGCGGACCGGGATCTCGACCACCTCGAGCCCCTCACGGTAGGCGCGAATGACCAGCTCACTGGCGAAGACGTCCCGGTCGACCACGCAGCGTGCCGCAACGGGACCGACGGTGGCTTTGCGGAACGCTTTCAGCCCGTGGGTGTCGGTTCCGCGGAAGCCGAGGGTGACCCGCAACAGAGCGCTGTAGATCTCACTTGCCGCGTGGCGAAACAGTGGCCTCTCGTCCTCGGCCCCTGCGATGAGCTTGCTGCCGATCACCATGTCGATGGTGCCTTGGCTCAACATCCCATGAGCCCTCAGTTGGAACTCGGTGTCACAGAGATCGATCTCCTCGCAGATGACAATCGAACCGCGAGCGCGGGCGATTCCGAGCCGCAATGCTCGCCCGTAGTTCGGCTCTCCCACCGAGAAGGTTTGGACCTGGGCGAAGCGCTCTGCGAGGGCGCCGGCGATCGCAACGGTCCCATCGATCGAGCCGTTCTCGGCCAGCAAAATCTCGTAGCCAAAGCCGCAGCCGACCAGCCGGTCGCAGAGTTCGACCACCGCCCCCTCCAGGATTCTCTCCTCGTTGTAGATCGGGATGATGATGGACAGCTCGGGACTGTCCGCGCCGCCATCCCTCCCCTGCCGTCCAGCGCCGCCGCTCACCTGCCTGCCCCCTCTTGGAGACGCGCTGTGGCGCCTGCCGCGGCATCCCGTCCGAACCCAATGGCGTCACTCATCGCCGAGTAGTTCCAGCCGCCGTACCGCCCGGTGGTGGTGATCTTTCGCCTCGACAGAAAACCCTTCACGACCGCTAGCGACGCGTCATATGCGTGATCGAAGATGACGAATGCATGGTCGAGCCGCCGCACCCGAGCGAAGAGAATCGCCTCGGGATGGTCGATGAGCCCCATCTCGAGCAGGCCGCGGGCCACCTCGGGTAAGAGCGTCTTCAGCTCCGGCTCCTGGCGGTCGACGAGCTCGACATAGAGGCAGGCCTTGCCCGGCGGCGCCATCGCTGCCGAAAAATGTGAGTAACAACCCACGCGGTAAAATGGGTACCGCGCCTCAGGCACATAGATCCAGTGGTAGGGTTTCTGGCAAGGGCTGCGCAGCGCTACATCCAGGTAGACCAGGTGGGTGCAGCGAAGCTTTGAAGCCGCCTCGATGACCCCCTGCTCGGCATCGACGCAGAGGTCGATGAGGCTCGGCAGCGGCATGGTGTTGATGAGCACGTCGTAGCTCACCTGCTCGTCGTCGAAGTGGAGCTGTTGCCGGCCCGTGTCGATACGTTTGACGCTGCGGTCGAGCTCGATGTCGCCGACCGCTGCGGCCAATCCGTCGCTGAGCTGACCGATGCCCTGGGTCGGGTACAAGAAGCGGGTATTGTAGCCTAGCTCCCGGTCCGTAACGCCCACCGCCCCAGCCACCACATCCTCGAGGGTAGGAATGGGGACGAAGCGCTGGCACCAATCCGCCGAGATCTCCTTCGGCGCCACGCCCCACAATCGAGTGTTGTAGGGGATCATGAAATGGTCACTGATCCCTTTGCCGAATTTCGCCAGGCAGAACTGCTCGAAGTCGTGGAGGGAACCGTGATCTTGCCCTTGGGCCTCGATGAATCCCATCACGCAAGCCTTGGCGACCTCAGGGGGCAATCCGTAAGCGTTGGCCTGGAAGGGGTAGCGAGTGGTCCGCCCATGAGACCAGACCACGCTCCGCCGATCGACCCATTGGTGGTCCGGTCCGATCCAGTCGAGCGCCAGCGCTGCGATACTCTCGTCCGCCACATGGAGCAGGTGCCCGGTGCAGTCGAAACGATAGCCACGCTCGGCGACCGTCACGACGTGGCCACCAGGTTTGGGCAGCCGCTCGAAGATGCGGCACTCCAGCCCCGCTCGACGGAGGTGGAAGGCAGCGGACATGCCGCTCAGCCCGGCGCCCAAAATGGCCACCGGTGTGTGGCTGTGTCTTCTGCCTGTCAGGCCGGTCATGGAATCGAGATGCGTCGCTGAGCCGGTGGGTGGGGCGGGTCGGGCGGGGGGAGACGGGCGGGCCTGACAGGGCCGCAACGCCGGCGCCTTCGAGCACTGGCTGCTGACTGAGTCGTTGGTCCTGCCACCGTACCATCACTCTGCCAAGGCAGGCTTCAGAGTGTTGCCTGTTCACGACCGGGGCGATCGGCTAGCCTGCCGGCAACTCGACCTCCAACGGCCTACCCTTGTTCTGCGGAGGCCCAAGGGGCCAAGAATGAACCGAGCCCCGAGGCTCGTTCTGCTCACGACTCTGCCCAACAACACCGAGGGGGGGCACCGAGCGAAACACCATGGCTATTGCCCGCCGAAAAACCGTACGCCCGACTGGGCGCGTCCTGTGGCTCACTGACGACGCCGACCACCTCGTTCAGCAGCTCGACGGTGCTGATCTCGACCAACCGCCGGACGCCGAGGCGCTGATCGACAACATCTCGACCGACGAGCTCACCCCAGGATGGGTCTGCTACTACTACGACGAGACCCTCGCTCGATACTGCCTGGTGGGGCTCCGTGGCAGCCACATCAAACGCGATTCGATCAAAAACGGCGGGTTTGGGGTCATCGTGAGCGGCCGCTCGAAAGGCTGTGGCAGCTCTCGAGAGACGGCACCCTACTCGGAGCGCGAAGCGGGCATCCAAATCGTGGTCGCTCGCAGCATCGAGAAGATCTACGGGCAGAACTGCCAGAACATCGGGCTGCTCACCACCACCGACTTCGGCGTCATCGACCGGCTGCGGGATGGCGAGGAGATTCCCATCAGCGAGTTCACCCGGGGATTGGACCCGATCAGCGTCGACGTCGTCGAGCACGGGGGTCTTTTCAACTACAACCGAGCGCGGCTGGCCGGAGAGGTCAGCCCGCCGGCCATCACGACGGCAGTGCGTCCGATGACGATGGTCGAGAAGATCATCGCCAGCCATGCCATCGTCGACGCCCAGGCCGACAAGATCGGAGTCCCGGCGGTCAAGCCCGGTGACTCGCTGTTCCTACGCTGCGACGTTCGATTCTCTCACGAGTATGTGACGCCGATGGCCGACGCCCTCTTCACCAGCGATCTGGGCAAGGACGCCGCGGTGGCCGAGCCGGAGACGGTGTTCTGTTTCCGCGATCACCTGACCTTTCTCCCCGAGGTCATGTCACAAGAGCACATCGACATGGGCCTGTTGGATCAAGCCCGGCAGCTCAAAGACGTCCAAGAAGCCTTCGCCAAGCGTCACCGCATCAAACTCTACGGTGAGGTCGTGCGAGACGGTAAGACCGTAGGCTCGGAGGGCATCTGCCACAGCAAGGTCATCGAGGATCTGGCGCTGCCCGGCCAGGTGGTGCTGGGCACCGACTCGCACACCTGCACCGCCGGCGCGGTGGGCTGTTTCGCCTATGGCGTCGGCTCGACCGACATGGCCAATGCCTGGTTCACCCGGGACGCGAGAGTGGCCGTTCCCGAGTCGGTTCACTTCGTGCTCGGAGGGGCCCTACCGGCAGGCGCTACCGCCAAAGACGTGATGCTCCACATCCTGTCCCAGCCCTACTGTCGCAAGGGTGAGCTCATCGGCAAGGTGCTCGAGTTCAGCGGGCCGGGGGTTGCGTCCCTACCACTCCAAGAGCGCGCGACGCTCACCAACATGGCGGTGGAGACCGGCGGATTCACCGCCATCATCCAGCCAGATCTCCGGGTGGTGAAAGAACTGGCAGCGCTCCGGGGCGTGGATCCCGACGCCCTGGGCAAGCTTGTCGTGAAGGCCGACGAAGGAGCCCAATACGCCCAGACCATCGACATCGATCTAGGAGCCATCGAGCCCATGGTGGCCACCCCGGGTGACCCACGCAACGGCATCGCGCTGCGCCGGCTCGAGGAGCAACAAGGCGGGCCGGTCCCCATCGACATTGCCTACGGCGGCTCGTGCACCGGCGGGAAGATGACGGACATGGACATGTACGCCTCGGTGTTGCAGCAGGCCGTCGCGAAGGGGAAGAAAGTCGCCGATGGCGTACGCCTGTACATCCAGTTCGGCTCCCAATCCGTCCGGGACTACGCCATCTCCAAGGGTTACGTCGAGATCTTCGAAAAGGCCGGTGCCATCTTGGTCGACCCGTCCTGCGGCGCCTGCATCAAGGCTGGCCCTGGGGTGTCGGACAAGGCCGACCAGGTCACCGTCTCAGCCATCAACCGCAACTTCAATGGCCGCAGCGGCCCCGGACAGGTCTACCTGGCCAGCCCGCTGGTCGTGGCGGCAAGCGCAATCGCCGGGACGATCGTCGCGCCTGACGCCTAGCGAGCTGAGCGTCTCGACACCTCGAGCAGGATGAGCCCGATACCGCGAGTTGTCGTCCTTGGCGACCTACACCTGACGACCACCAGCCCGCCGGCGCTAGGCCGCGATCTGGCGCGCCTGCTGACCCGGCACGCTGGCCAGCAGGTCCTCGTCTTGGGCGACTTCTTCGATTTCGTCACCGAGGACCCTAGCGGTGGACGCAGACAGGCGGTGGGCACCGTGCTCGGCGCTCACCCGGAAGCTCGGCAAGCGCTGGGCACCTTCTTGGACAAGGGCGGCCGTCTGCTCTTCGCCGACGGCAACCACGACGCTGGCATGGGCAGCCAGAAGCTGCGCTCAGCCATGGCGGAGGCCCTCGCCCTTTCGCCAGAGGCTCGCCAGCGGCTGAGCTCCACTCCCTGGTTCTGGCGGGACGGGCCGGTCCACGTGGAGCACGGGCACTTCTACGATCCCGACAACGCCCCGGCCGACCCATTGGTGGTCGGGCAACCCAGCCTCGGCGTCCGTTTCGCCACCGAGTTCATCAATCCCACTCAGGCTCATCGCTACCTTCAGGCCAACGACGCTACCCCCCTGGAGCTACTAGTCAGCGCCTTCGCTTGGTACGGGCCACGGGGCCCCTACGTCGTCTACCGCTATTTCTACACCGCCTTTCGGGCACTGGCGCGGAGCGGTCCTTTCTACCGGGCCGCCACAGAACGGGACATCGGTGCCGGCAAGCGGGGTCGCTTTGCCGAAGAGGCTGGCGTTCCTCGAGCGCTGATCGACGACGTGCTTCGCATCGGGGCCCATCCCACCCTGGCGAGTTGGTCAGCAACTTTCGCCCGTCTTTACATGGATCGGGTGCTCGCCACCTTGCTATGCAGCGCTGGCCCACTGGCGATGGTCGGGGGCCGCCGGGTCGCCGGCGGGGCAGCCACCACCCTGGGGGCCCTACTGATGATCACCAGCTGGGTTAGAGGGCACGACCGCTACCGGGGCGCGGTGGTCGACCGGTTGCGCGCCGCCGCTAACCGCATCGCAGACGACACGGACGCAAAGCTGGTCGTCTTCGGACACACCCACCGAGAGGCACTCGAGGACCGCTACGCCAACACGGGCAGCTTTGCCTTTCCCCGCGACGCGCCCGGTCGGCCCTATCTGGAGCTCGAGCTCGGCGGCCAACACCCCAGCGCCCTGCGCCGCTACCTCCGGCCGAGCTAGTTCCTGGCCCAATAGGCGGTCCGATCAGGTCGCCTCGCCGCGACCGTGAGCCTCCAGGGCCCGATCGACCATCGTGATCCCAAGCGCGGCGTCCTCGGCCCGCGCTAAGGCGGAGGCATCTCCGCCGAGCGCCGCGACCAGCGCGTGGCGCTGGGCGGAGCTCAGGGTCAGGCCAAGGCCGCCGCACCCACGACAGACGACCCCGCCTGCCCGCACATCGACGATCGTGCGGGCGCGGTTTGGGCAGGGCTTGCCACAACGAACGCAACGGTCGAGCACCAATCCCCAGCCGGCAGCCGCCAACATGCGCAGTCCGACGGCCGCCAGCAGGGCGTCCTCGCCACCATCGCTGGCGCTGTCATCGAGTGCGTCGAGCAGGGCATTGAGCTCTATCCAGAGCGCTGGCTCAGGGGTACGAGCAGGAATCGCGCTGCGCAGCCAGCGGATCGCCCGGCCCGCTGCCTGCATCGGACGCAGCGTGGTGGCCAGCCGCAGTCGGGGTCGGTCGATGGATGCCTCAGCCAAGGTGCCGATCTCACGCACTGGCGACACGTCGACGGTGACCTGCAGCAGGTGCATGGGCTCGAGAGCAGAAAAGCGTTTGGACGACCGCCGCGCTCCCCGAGCGATGGCCGACAAGGCGCCAGCCTGCTCGGTGAACAGCTGAACGATCTGATCGGCCTCCCCTACCGCCACGCTCCGCAACAGCAACGCCCGAGAGCGCAGCCGATGCTTGCTCAGACGGGCCGCCATCTGGCGCGTCAACCTGACATGGTGGGCTGATCGACCTGCTCGGTGGCGTTCTGCCACGAGAGCTCTTGGGGTCGGTCATGGCCCCGCGGGCGGAGCACGATGCTCAGCGCCAGCGTGAACAGCACCAGCAGCAACACGAAAGCGATCGCCACCCCAAAGCGGCGAGTGCCCGAACCGCTCACTGGCGTCGCCATCGGCAGAGGCTCCACCGATACGATGCGTCGAGCAGCGGTATAGCGGGCGAGCACATCATCAGCGGACAATCCGACGACCGTGGCGTAGGCCTTGAGGAAACCTCGAGCGAAGACTTCGCCAGGCAGATCGTCGAAATGATTGGCCTCGATGCGGCCGATGGCCGCTACGGGAATGCGGGTGGCTCGAGACACCTCACCCACACTCATCGAACGCGCCTCGCGCGTACGACGTAGATAGGTCCCAATCGATTCCATTCGCGGCTCTGCCATGGGGCTCGAGCCGTAGGATCAACCACTGTTTTGTCCCCACCGCAAGGGCGGACTTGTCACCGTGGCGCTTGAAGCTGGCGCTTGCAGGTCCTGCCAACCTGTGTTCTCGGTGCAAGCTCGCTACATCGCTGAAGATCTTGCCTCAACTCGGCCAGCAGGCCCAGCTTCTTCTGAACCCGTGCCCGAGCCCAAAAAGCCTCCTGGAGGCGACTACATTGCCCCTCCTCGATGCCCAACGCGCGGGTGAGCGATTGCCGCGCTGCGGCATGCTCGCCTTTCTTCTCGTAGGCCAGGCCCAAGCGGTAGTGTCCCACACAGAATAGTGGCTGAGCCGCGACCGCCCGTTTGAGGGCCGGGATGGCCTTGTCGTGCTGTCCAGCCCGCAGGTAGGCCCAGCCGAGATTTCCCCAGGCCTTCTCCGGCGAGCGGTAGAGCATGTCGCGGGCCAGCGGCTCCAATACCTCGACGGCCTCTTTGGGCCGGCTGCGGTGGACCAGGACGACACCGAGTGCATTCTTGGCGTCCCGCATCTCTGGCTCGGACTTCAAGGCCGCCCGTAAGTAGCGCTCTGCCTCGTCGTAGCGACAATCCGGTGACTTGTCGTCGTCGGCACAAAACACCAGCATGACCATGGCCCCGAGGTAAGCCGCATCGGCGTTGGCCTCATTTCGGTCGAGCGCCTTTTCGACGTGCTGGAGCGCCTCGCGATAGCGGCCGCGGTGAAACGCATCCCCCGCCAACCCATACTCCGCATTGGCCACCCGAACGTCATCAACTCCCGCTTGAGTGGCACAGGCCGTGGGACCGGCCAGGAGAACCACCATCGCCAGTCCCAACCATCCAGGCCACCTGAGGGAAGACCGCAGAGCACACTTATCCATGCACCCTAGATCCGGGATCCTTGACGTCTAGGCCAACTTTCCAGGGTCATCCAAGGTGGGATAGCGGCACCTGATGACCGAAAGTGTGCGCAGCTGTGGGACAGCCAGCTTTCCGCTAGCTCGCGGCCTGACCGATCGGGGTCAGTGGAGCGGGCCGCCCCTTGATGAACATGGTATCGCCAGCGTGGAGGGGATAACCCATGCGCACGATGTCCACGTCCAGCTGGGGCCTTGCAGCCCTTTCTCTTTGCGCCCTTCAACTGGTCAGCGCTTGTGAGGGGAAGCCGTCGCTTCAGGATCGCTACACGGACAAGCCGGCAGGTAGCAGCACCACGAGCGCCAGCGCCAAGCCCAAGGCCTCACCGGTGGCGTCTGCCACCGCTAGCGCCCGCAAGATGCCACCCCGGCCGGTGCCCCTGGGGTCCAGCGGGCCGATCCAGCCCAACGCGCCTCAAGAGAAGCAGATGATGGCCATCCACTACTGCATCGCCTTGGCATCGCCCCAGCCCTCAGATCCGATCTTCGATGAAGACGCCGTGAAGGGGATGATCAAGAAGCTCGGCCCCGCCGTCAGAAGCGCCGACAAAGGCAAGACGCCACCCAACCCGGTGACCCTCAAAGGCAAGCGTCTCATCGCCATGGAGATGGCCATCGGCTGCACGGCTCGAGCCCCGGCCAACATCCTCACGGCACGGGCCGGCATACCGCTCAAGCAGGCCTACGACGCCGGCATCTTGGTGATCAAGTGCCGCGACAACAAGTGGGCATGCCACCAGTCGACCCGGGTGCCTGAAGACGTGTTGTGCCACGCAGCCCCGAGGCGACAACCGCTCTAGCGCGACCTTCCGCCCGCTGGGCTGGCGACGCCGAGGCGCTCACCCGTACAATGGTCGCCATGACACAGCTGCGCATGACGGCGGTCCGGTGGTTCTGTATTTGCGCGTGCGCCTCGTTGCTCGCCTGCGGCGGTGACGACGACGCTCCTGGCGGTGGGGCCGGTGGAACGGCGGGCTCGGGGGGAACTGCCGGAACCGGGGGGACTGGGGGAACCGGCGGAACCGGAGGCTCGGGCGGCGACTCATGGGTCTGCGAGGCGGCACCCGATGGGAGCGAGATCTACGTCGCCCTCGACGGCGACGATGGCAACGCCGGCACCATCGATGCCCCCTTCGGCACGTTCGGGGCAGCGGTCACCCAAGCCCAGCCCGGCGACGTCATCTACGTGCGCGAAGGCACCTACGGACAGGACCACGCCATGGTCCGCGGCGTGGCTCGGGACTACGACTCGTACCCAGCAACCAGTTGCCCCAGCGGCGAAGTGCTGGCCGACGAGTACTGTTTTCGGGACACCTACGCGTTCATCGCGCTCCGTGATTTCACGGGCTGGGCATCGGACAGCGAGCCCTATGAGGTGCAGAGCGGCACGGCAGACCTGCCAATCTCCATCTGCGCCTACCCGGGCGAGCACGTCACGCTAGACGCGACGGGTTGGAGCCAGCGGGCCGTGGCCGTGGGGCTCGAGGCGTACTGGACCATCGCTGACTTCGAGATCATCGGCGGCATGGTCAACATCGGCGGGGGCACCGCCGACGCCCAGCCCCACGACATCGTGATCCGCCGCAACAACGTGCACGACATCACCGTCGACGGTGGGGACAATCCCGGCATCGTGCGAATCGACCGCGGGGATCTCAACGGCCCCTACAACATCTACGTTTGGGACAACGAGCTGCACGCCATCTACGACATCGACCAACCGGGCCAGTGGCAGGATGTGCCGGATGCACAGCACTTCGGTGCAGTGACGACCCTGTCGCGAGAGAACTACTTGGGCTTTGAAGGCGGCGGCACGGGCACCATCGAGATCATCGGCAACACGCTCTACCACCTGCCCCAGGTGTTCTTCTTCAAGAACCCCATGGCCGGCCCGATCGAGATCCGGGACAACACCATTTACGACTCAGGTCGCCTGGGCATCATGGGGTCGGCCAACGTGCACATGGCCCACAACCTGGTGGTAGACATCTCGTCCCAGTGGTGGGCCGTCGGCAACGGGGGGTACGACGACGAGAACCTGCATGCCATCGCCGGGCAGGACGCCATCATCGAGTACAACACCTTCGTCGGCATCGACTCGCTGCTGGGCATCCGCTGCGGCACCGGTCACCTGGTGCAGTACAACGTGCTGTTCGGCCTGACGGGTAGCACCGACGGTGCCGGCTGGGACACGCCGTCCTTCATCCGCAAGAGCGAGACCTTCCCCGACGCCCTCGATCCTGCGCAATCGATCCTCCAGGAGATGAGCTCGAATCACAACTGCTTCATTACCCCCCACAGCGACTTCCAGCTCGTGTCTCGCTACGTGCCACCGGAGGTCACCGGCAGCGATTGGCAGATCGATCACTTCGACCATGAACAGGCCCAGGCCCTGTTCGGCTTCGACACCGACTCGACGGTCATCATCGAGACCGACCCAGCCAACATCTTCGTCGATCCAGACGGCGGCGACTTTCAGCTGAGCGATCCCAGCCAATGCCCCGACATGGGCTACTTTGCTTACCCCGGCGAGGGGTGAGCCAAGAACCTCGTGGATGAGTCAGGCTAGCGAGGGAGAACACGCGTGAGCCACAACGAAAACCTCACTTGGTGTGCAGTGCTTGCCCCATTGTTGGTGACCTTCTGGGCCTGTTCCGAGGACTCGGACAACCCGACGAACACCGGCACGACGACCGACGGAGGAGCCGGTGGAACAGGGGGCTCCTCTTCTGGCGGCACCGGTGGGGGCGACGGTGGTGCCGGCGCAACAGCTCCCTGCCCGCCCACGGATGGCGGTGCCGACGCTCCGGTGCTGTTCTGGCCCAAACCCGTTCGGGCCCACCCGGATATCCCCTTCAGCTACACCTTCGTGGCCTACGATCCCGAAGGCGGAGCGCTCTGCTACGAGCTGTACGACGCCCCGAGCGAGATGGCCATCGATCAAGACGGGACGATTGCCTGGCAGCCTAGCGCCGCTGATGAGGCAGCGAGCCCCATCTCATTCGGCGTGCGGATCGTGACCGAGCAAGGCGGCGAAGCCACGGTACCGATCTCGCTGGCGGTCTCGGCCGACGACTTCCTCTTCGTCGATCCTGGAGGTGACGATCAGGCCGACGGCTCGCTAGGCTCGCCGATGGCCACCATCGACGGCGCCATGGGGCTGCTGTCCCCGGCTGGGGACAAGACGGTCGTCGTCCGGGGAGGCAGCTATGTAACGAATTGGGATTGGGATGGTCCCGGCGATCCGTCCTCACCTCTTCGTGGTGACTATTTCACTCTGGAGGCGCCCGCGGAGATCGTGGTCTATCCCGGAGAGAGCGCACAGATCGAGGCGGCCAGCGGCGGGGGCTTGGTCGCCTTCCAAACGAGCTACGTCCTGTTTCGAGACTTCCAAGTCGATGGACCGAAGTCGCGGGGCGGCGCGGTCAGCCAAGGCCCCCACGTGGTCTTCCAGCGCGTGACCGTCACCAATGCCGACTGGGAAAATCAGGCCAACTGCACCGGCTTCGTGTTCCATGGCGAGGAGTCGGTCTGTCACCGCTGC
>JAUVCD010000429.1 GCA_030590865.1 Myxococcales bacterium
CCGAGGTTGCGGCAGGCCACGCCGTTTTTCGCATCACAGCCCTTGCGCAGCAGCTTCATACCCTCTTCGACGTCCTTAGCCACCCCGCCGATGCCGCGCACCTTGAGGTTGCCCACCGCTGCGCAACCGTGGGAGCCGCCGAGCTTGCACGACTCGAGCAGCAGCGCCACTCCTTTGGCCTCGTCCTTCTTGGTGCCTTCACCACGAAGGTGGGCCACTGCCGCGTTGTTGCACGAGCCCGACTCCTGCAGCTCACACCCTTTGGTGTAGAGTTCCAGGGCCTTTTCGGGGCTGGCCGTGACCCCCGTACCGCGTGCATACCTGAGGGCACCATTTCGGCACGACGAACCGTCGCCTAGCTTGCAGCCCTGTTCGTATTTCGCGAGGGCCTTGGCAAAGTCCTTGTCGCCCCCTTGACCGGCTTCGATGTTCAGCGCCAGGTTGCGGCAAGCGATACCATTGCCTCCCTCGCAGGCCTTATCCCAGAAACCGTTCGCGGCTTTGTGCGCGCCGTCCTGATCCTTGCCATCGCCGAGACTCTTGCACAGCTCTGGGGTCTTTGCATTACAGGCGCTCTCGTCCAAGGCGCAGCTCTGGTTGTAGGACCACGAGGTCGAACCGAACCCCTTGGTGATGGTCACCGTACCGCTGCAGAGCTTGTGGTCGGCACACTTGGCTTCGAAGTCGAAATGACCTCGCTCTTCCTGAGCGGTCAACTCGATGTCGTCGCAGCCTTGCTCGACCAGCTCCTCCTCCACCTTCTGGCGAGCCTCGGTCTCGTGGTTGCCGCAGCCCAGGACCAGCACAGAGGCCAATAGCCCCGCCAGGTAGATCGTCGTCCTCACGGTCATCGAGTGCACCTCCGCGAGCATGATGGCACGTCTCGCGCGGAGGTGCCCACGCATGCATGTCTTCCGTATCATGGGAGGCGATTGTATGGGGCAGAGGGAAGGTAGAAGGGCAATGGTGGGGCAGGTTTGTTACTCAATGGCGCTACCTAGACCTACCGGAGTGGATTTCAATCCGAGGCGCATCAGAAGCTGACGTTGTCCACCTTGGGCGCTACTTTCGGCACCGTGTCCTCAGCCTTGGGCGGCTTCGATGCCTCGGCCTTCGACTGGGTCGATTGGGGCTTGGGCGTCTTCGTCGCCTGGGGAGCAGCACTGGGCTCGGCGCCCGTGGTCGCCACCGCGGTGTCCTGGTCGTCGCTCGCCTCGGGCTCGTCGTCGTCGCTCGCCTCGGGCTTATCCTCATCGGAATCGTCGTTCGGGCTGGCCACCGCCGGGGCGGAGGTCGACGCCGCGGGGCCTTCAGCGGTCGAGCCACTCGACATGACGAGATAGACGCCCACCGCGCCGACGGCCACGACCATGGTCATGACAACGCCGAGCGCGACCGCCGCTGTGGAGGACTTCTTGCGTGGAAGGGAGGGTTGCTGCGTCGAATAAAAGGGCGCGCTGGTGCTGTCGAGCGCCGGGTACTGGCCGGTCCCGAGCGCGGCGTGCGGGCCGGTCTGCGCCGCCGGCACCTGAATCTGAAGGGACGAGCTGTCCAGCTGAGTGTGGTGCCCGACTGCCTTGAGATCGCCGCGCGCCTGCTCAGGTGCCATGAACCAGGGCGTGCCAAAGATCTGGCCCGCCACGGTCAGCTCAGGCGCGGCGTCTTCGGTGAGCTTTGCGATGCCGAAGTCGAGGACCTTGACGTGCGGCGAGCCGTCTTCGCGCTCAGTGAGGTACAGGTTCTCCGGCTTCAGATCGCAGTGGATGATCCCCTTGGCATGCGCCTTGTCGAGTGCCCGGGCCGCGTGGGCGAGGTAGAGCACGACCTCACCCGCCGGCAGTGCGCCCCGTCGCTTGAGCTCTTTTCGGAGGTCGCGCCCACGGAGCATCTCCATGACCATGAAGGGCGTGTCTCCGATCTCGGTGCAGACGTCGGCATCGACCACCCGCACCACGTGCTCGCTCCCGATGTTGACCGGTGCTCTCGCCTCGGTCCGGAAGCGCTCGACGGCCGTGTCGTTTTCGGCCAGCGCGGGGTGCAGCACCTTCAGCGCCAGCTCTTCGCCCGTGTTGACGTGGCGCACCGAGTACACGGTGCCCATGCCGCCGCGGCCGATCATCTGCTCGATGTGATAGCGGCCGTTGGCGACGGTGCCCACCTTGATCGACACCTTGGACGATCCGCTCAACTCCTCGGGCCTGGTTGGCCGTCGGACTTGCGACTTGGGCGATTCCTGGTCGTTTACGGTGCGCGCCCGAGGTCCTGGGGCCCTGCTAGTTGGCCAGCTCGAACCCGGCCCGAATGTAGGCGTTCACCGCGGCGGCGGTATAGTCCCCCCGCCAGTTGTATTTGGACTGCAAGAGGGCCTGTTCGATGAAGGCCTCGTAGGTCCCGTCCTCTCCCAGCGACTCCATGTAGGTGGCGATAGTCCGGTCGGGATCGACGAACTGGATCTCGGCCGCCGTCGCGTTGGTCTCGCCCGTGGTGTTGAGCCACTCGGTCATGGGCACCGAAGACCCGAGCTGGAACCAGCCGCGGCTCCACACGTCGGGAGGATCAGGCGCCGTGCTGAAGTAGGTGTTGTCGTGGAGACTCGCGCCGGCAGCGTTGTTGCCCGAGGTCATCAGGAAGCCACCACCAGGCTGTTGGAGCAGGTTGTGGTGGATCTCCACCCCCGTCGTCCCCTGGGCACAGTTGAGCCGCATACCGTAGGACCGCTGGTCCATCGGGTCCGGCCAGACCGGCCGTGCCCAGTCGTAGACGATGTTGTCGTGAATGGTGACGTTCGTGTGAGGCCCGTCGCCTTGGAGGCTGATGGCCTTGAAGTTAGCGGTGCCGTGGACGTTGTGGGCCAGGATGTTGCCCGAGATCTCGAGGTCGACGATGAGCGAGGGGCCGCCCTGGTCGGTCGTCGCCGACGAGGTGACCACGATGCCGCTGCCCTGGGCTTGAGTGTCGATGTCTCGGCTGCCGAGCACCACGTTGTCCCGGATCACGCCACCGATGGTTTGGTCCGGCAGGTTCTGGCTGGATCCGAAGATGACTGCGTGGGGATTGCGGAGGAACAGGTTGCCTTCGTTGGTCCCGCCCATCCGCTGCTGCACACCGCCGGAGGCGCCGTTGGCGTCGATGTTGCCGCGTACCGTGGTGTGTCCCTCGCCATAGGCCAGATACATGTTGCGATTGAAGATGGTCGACTCGGGCACCCCCTGGGAGCCGAGGTTGAACAGGGCGTCCAGATCGGTGCCCGCCGTACCGCCGCCATAGGCGGTGATGCCGTAGTTGGCGTCCGAGGGATGGGTCGGAGCCCGCAGCTGGAACGCCCCGCCCTGGGTGAACCGGAGCGTGACAGCATTGGCGCCCACGACGACGTTGATGGCCGTCTCCAGGGTGGAGGCCACGTCGTCCATGGACGCGGCGGCCGAAAAATCTACCCCTGCAACGTCGTAGTGGTCCCCCGCCAGGTCCAGCCCGAACCGGCCATCACTCACCGCAGCCCATTGCTGATGGTCGGACACCGACTCCCAGAGCACGAGCCGGAAGTCGTCGTTCCAGCCCCCGTGGTTGAACAGATTCTCCTCGATGGTCAGCGGCGCTCCGATGCTGGTGAACATGTTCTGAGCGTGGGAGCCCACCGAGTAGGACTTGGTGAACACGCTGCGGCGCACCGTGAAGGGCAAGATCGGATCGGACTGCAGATTGAGCTGGGCGTATTCGCACTTGATGTCCTCGATCAGCAGGTCGCCGCCATCGCGGAGCCACTGGAGGCAGCTGCCCCCTTGCCCGGTGAACCGGAGGTCATCGGGGTCCTTGCTCACCATGACCACGTGCACTCCGAGCAGCCGCACGTGGGACCGTTGCTCCGAAGCCCCACCACCGCCGTGACAGATGAGCCAGGTGGCGTCCTGCACCTCGAAGCGCGGGCGCTCCGTCGAATCGCCATAGGTGGCGATGACCACCGGCTCATCGGCCGAGCTACCGGAGATGCTCCAATTGCCCATGGTCTCGTCGACCCATTGGTCGCCGCGCTTGAACCGCAGCCAGTCGGGCTTGCCGTCAACGAGCAAGTCGATGGCAGCCGCCACGGTCTGCTTGGGCCCATCGGTGCCATCCCACTCGGGCGCTAGCCCGGAGTAGGTGTCGTCTCCCGTCGAGCTGCTGACGTAATAGATGGCCGTATTGCTGCCCGCCTCGAAGACGGTCCAGCCCTCGTCGAGCTCGTCGTGAAGCCCGCCCTCGGTCTGGTCCAACGGGCCATAGCAACCCAGATCCAGCTGCCAGTCCACCAGCCCATCGCCATCGTTGTCTTCACCGTCGTTGCACTCGGTGATGGGGGGGGCGCCATCGCCGTCGATCTGAGCGTCGACGCCGGCGTCTGCGTCCTGGCCCCCGACGCCACCGCCGCCCGTGGGCCCCGGCGTCTCCGAGTCCGAGTCACAGGCCGTGGGCAGGCCTCCGAGCGCCAAACCCAAGACCAGACCCAACACGACTCCAGCTCTCTCCAGCCTCATGAGACTCCTCCTCGATCCAGGCATCGCGCACGCGGCTGTCGTCATCCTATCTCCCCTCGCGGCTCAGTAGGAAGGCCTCGCTCAACGCCAGTCGCCGAGACGAACCCCGGTCGGGTCGCGCAGACCGGTCAACCCGGATGGGGTTGCACAACATCGAGTATACTGGCTGGACCATGCACGTTCGGAGTCTTGGGGTGACAGCCTTGGTGTGGGCCGCTGCGCTGGCCGTATCTTGCGACGATGACGGGGACGGCGGGCCGGTCACCGCGGATTGCGAGGACGGCCATTGCGAGTGCACGGGCAATGAGTGCGTCTGTCCTTCGACTGGGGACTGTGACATCGATTGCCTGGGCGACTGCGACCTAGAATGCGCCGGCTCGGGCGATTGCACATTCGTCTGCGGCGATGGCTGCTCCACGAGTTGCACCAACTCGGGCAATTGCCACGTTGAGGTAGGCGACGGCGGCACCGTCGAATGCGCCGCGAATGGCGACTGCCACATTACCTGCCTCGCCCAGTGCAGCGTTCTGTGCACAGGAAGTGGTGAATGCAACGTCACCTGCGATGACGGGTCGCCGCCCATCGAGTGTAGCGGCAGCGAAATCGCCTGCGGCAGCTGCGCGCCAGCGTGAGCCCCAACGGATCGCCGCAGGTTGAACCCTGCCGGCGATCCGTTGTCGTGATGCGGCGCATACCCTGGAAAGTGCACGCGAGCGGCTGACCGCTGGGCCAGCCCATTCAGGCCCTTTCGGCTCGTAGAGGCGGCGGCCGCCACCGTGGGGCAAGGAGGCCGTTTCGCCTGAAACCCCCGTCGATTTCGTTGTGCCAGCCCAATGCGCCGCACTAGGGTCGGTGTTTGGAGGAGGTGAGCGATGCTGAAAGCCGTGTCCCTGGTGATGGTTGCGGCACTGTTCGCTTGCGGCAGCGACGACGCCGATGGGGGCGGACAGGGCGGTGTCGCGGGTCAAGGCGGAACCGGCGCGGAAGGGGGTCAGGGTGGCACTGCCGGCGAGGCGGGAGGTGTCCCGAGCACGGAAGAGCTCATCGATCATGCGCTGGCCTACGCGGAGTCGCAGCTCGAGGCGAGCGTTGCGGAGACAGGAGATGCTTCCTTTTATCCGCAGGCCGCGGCTGCCGACGGAAGCTGGGAGATGACCGGGCCGAACGACTGGACCAGCGGCTTCTTTCCAGGGTGCCTGTGGCTGATGCACGAGCACACGGGCCGCGCGGACTTCCGCACCTGGGCGGAGAACTGGACGACTGGCCTCGAGGCTCAGAAGGACGACACCTCTGGTCATGATATCGGCTTCCAGATGCTGTGCTCCTATGGGCAGGGCTTGCGCATCGCACAGGTGCCTGGCTATAGCGACGTCCTCCTCACGGCGGCCTCTTCGCTTGATACCCGGTACAACGCGACGGTCGGTTGCATCCGATCCTGGTCGTGGGGTTCGTGGACCTTCCCGGTCATCATCGACAACATGATGAACTTGGAGCTCCTGCTGTGGGCTGCTGACCACGGCGGCCCGGCGACGCTGTCGGAGCACGCGTTGAGCCACATGCAAAAGACGGTGCAAAACCACATCCGCGCGGACGACACCACCTACCACATCGTCGACTACGACCCGAACACGGGCGACGTGCTCTGGCAGGGCCATCACCAGGGCCTGTCCGACGAGTCGACCTGGGCCCGTGGCATGGCCTGGGGCATGCACGGGATGACCATGACCTACCGCTACACGTCCGACGCCACGTCGCTCGATGCGGCCGTGCGGCTGGCCGACTGGCTCATCGCGCATCTACCGGACGATCACGTTCCCTATTGGGACTTCGATGCACCGAACACCCCCACCGAGCCACGGGACACCTCCGCGGCAGCTGTCATCGCTTCCGGGCTCCAAGAGCTGGCTGTCCACGTGACCGACCCATCCAAGGCGTCCGCCTACAGCGCCGAGGCGGAGGCCATCATTCGCTCGCTGTGCCTGAGCTACCTGACCGAGGGGACGTCTTCCAGCGCCATTCTCAGCGACGCGTACTACCAAACGTCGCGTTCGACGATCTTCGCGGACTACTACTTCCTCCAGGCGCTGCTGCGCTACAAGCGCGGCCTGGAGTGGCAGCAGTAACCGGCAGGCGCGCCAGCGCTCTTCCGGACGGAGAAAACGCGACACCCGTCTTTGGCGCCCTCTTGCGAGGGCCATCCTGTACCATGGGGTGATGACGCGCATGGTACTGGTGGTGGCGGCCAGCATCGCGGTGTTGAGCGCCTGCGGTGAGTCCGAAGACCCAACGGGCAGCGGCGGAGATGGCGCCGACGATGCTGCCGGGGGCAACGACCAGTGCGTGGCGCCGACCTATTCGGGAGAGTGCGCCGAGGTAGGGCACTTCGAATGTGGCTTCATGGCATCCTGCACCGACGGGGTCATCCGTGCGGACTGGCACGTGCACATCATGTGCCCCTCTGGAGAACAGATCGCCAACTACCAGTGTGAGCACGTCTGTCCGGAGGGCTGCGCGACCGACAACACCCAGGATTGGCCACAAGATGGTGCCCAGCTCGTGGCCGATCTCTGCGGTCCCGGCGGTGGTGGCTCGGCCGGCAGTGGCGGCATGGCCGGCAGCGGCGGCTCGGCGGGCGCGGGTGGAGCCGGCGGGGCATCGAGTCAGGGCGGCGCGGGCGGATAGTCCAAGGGTGCCAGGAGCTGCTGGCTGCAATCGATGAACCGGTGACCCTATGAAGCGCATCGTCGCTGACACCAACCTGGTGGCCCATTGCGGCCTCTATTGCGGGGCTTGTGGCCGGTACTTGAAAGACAAGTGCCCCGGCTGCCACGGCAACGAAATGGCCTCGTGGTGCAAGGTCCGCGCCTGCTGCATCGAGCATGGCTACGCGACCTGCGCCGACTGCGAGGACCATAACGACCCCACCCAGTGCAGGAAGTTCTACAACATCTTCAGCCGCCTGATGGGCGTGGTCTTCAGGTCGAATCGGCCGGCCTGTATCGCCCTGATTCGCGACGTCGGCGTCGAGGACTTCGCCAAGCAGATGGCGAGCAACAAGGCCCAGAGCCTACCTCGTTAACCTCAGGCTGAGGGCGGTCCGGTCGTCGACTCAGCGGCCAAGGCGGTCACCACTTGGTCGAGCCCAACGGCCCGCGACGCTTTCAGCAGCACGCAGTCGCCGGGGCGCAGCGTGGCGCGCAAGTCGTCCAGTAGCCGCTCGCGCCGACCGTGGCGGCGGCTGGTGACACCACGCGCGCCAGCGGTCAAGGCGGCGGCTTCCGGCGGATCGGCCAAGACGAGCAACAGATCCAACCCCAGGGCCGCGACCGCCTCTCCCACCTGTCGGTGGAGCGGCAGGCTGTGAGATCCGAGCTCCATCATCATACCCAGGACCGCAATGCGCCGCCCGGCGGGTTGCTGTGCCAAGAGCTCGAGCGCCGCCACGGTCGACTCCGGCCCGGCGTTGTACGTCTCGTCCAGCACCACCACCTGGTGGCTCAGCTCCAGGCGTCGTGCGCGCCCTGGTGGCAACACCACCGCGCGGCTGCGCAGCCGGTCCCAAGAGACACCGAGGTGGCGCGCCACCGCCAGCGCGGCGAGAAAGTTGCTGGCGTTGTGGGCCCCAGGCCAGGGCAGCTCGAAGCGCTCTCCGGCGACGATCACCTGGTGGTCTTCCAGCAGCTCACCATGCACGTCGCCGCCGGTCAGACCAAAGGTGACGGTCGGGCCTGACCACACGGTACGGGCAACCTCGAGCAGCAAGGGGCAGTCGGCATTGAGCACC